>JAXJTA010000320.1:0-1820 GCA_036309825.1 Eubacterium sp.
ACGGCCAGCCGATCGCATAGGCGGCAACAAGTTTTTCCCGCATCTCCTCGGATCCGAATTCATCGATCATCAGACGGTAAAGCATATCAGAGCCCTGTGAAAAGCCTGCCAGGATGATCGGACGACTGCCCTCCGACTCCTTCAGATACTGCTCAAACGCCGCCTTCACATCTGCGTACGCCGTCAGCATATCCTCGCCATCCGCGGTCCCGCCGTTCACATAGTGTTCCATGGTGACCATTCTGTAATAAGGCGCGTAGACGCGGGCATTCTCATTATAGATGCCGATCTCCATGTTCGTGGAATTCAGGATGGAGGCTCTGGTATCCGAATCCGTGATATCGGCATTCGCCCCTTCCGCGGTCGAAGTCGGCGCAATGAAAAAAACGTCTGCTACAGGGTCCGCTGCGTTTTTCGCGACATCGTCCCCTTCCGGCGCCCCTACGATATCGCCGTAGTACATCCAGTTCTCACGATTCGAATAATCTACCGTAGATTCCGGAAGATCAACGCTTCTGCTATACGCTCCCGCCGCGCCTTCTCCCGCATCGGTGCTGTCAGACTCCGCATTTTCTGTGTTCTCTCGTTCCCCTGCGTCAACGCCATCGGCATTCCCGGCAGCAGACGTCTTCGCGTCGCTCTCGGCATCGCTTTCTGCCTCCGCGTCTCTGTCCGCATCGACGGAGGAAGAGGAACTTGCCGATCCGGATCCGACTGCACTTGTCGCTGCCGCTGAAGATGCATCGGACGGTCCTGCGCAGCCGGTGAAGGCCACAACCGCTGCGAACAATAACGCTGTTACCAAATATCTCTTCATTTTGAAATTCTCCTTCTGCTTCGATATTTTCATTTGATACTTCGTTGGTTCGATATTTTGCTTCGATATTTCGTTCGATTTCTCGATTCGCTATTTCATTTGTAATTCATTCGATATTTATTCAATATTTTCATGAATCACTCTCCAATAATATCACACACCGGCGGATTTATGTGCGTCTGCGTTTTTTCTAAAGGAATCATAATCTACCGGCATAACAGACACCGCGGTGTGCGGCACCTGAAAAAATAGCTCTGCGAACGCAGGGGCCGGTTCATAGTGTCAGCCGAAGAAATTGCTCTGCGAACGCAGGAGCAGGTTCATCGGGTCAGCCGAAGTACTTCTCGATCACCTTCCGGATCTCCTGCGTTCCCAGAGGGTTTACGCTCGTCTCCTCCGTAATGATCAGTCGATCCCCGAGAAAAATTCCCGCTGTCTGGTAATCCTTGATCCGCTTCACCGCTTGTCTGGCGTATTCCCGATCATCCATGATTCCGCGATGCTCCCAATACACGACTTTTCTCCTTTTTACATCAAGAACAGTGAAATCGGGATGAATCGTCATTCCCTTACGAAGAGCAAGCGGACATTCATATTTGTATAGAATTCCGTACTTGTTCAGTGCGTTGGCTATGTTGATCTCCGACTTTGACCGCACCCGCTCACCGCGGTCGGTGATAAATCCCGCATACTCGTCAGGAATCGGCTTCCTAACATACGGAATCTCCGCCCATGCGCTTGCATATTCGGCATCTGATAGATCGATTGGCTTGAGAAAAGTTTTGGATTTGTCAGGAAATGAATCAAAGACTTCTTGAAAGGAATTTTGATGCTTCGACAGGGATATGCGAAACGGTTCAAGTACGGCCAGTTCGGCGTCGATTTCCTTGAGAATCTTCTCATTATAGGACTTCTGCAGATAAGTTGTCAGCTTCTGGACATCCTGCAAAGAAACATAGGTACCGGCAACATCCTGCGGTGATTTTCGAAGGTAGTACTGGAT
>JAXJTA010000321.1:0-11529 GCA_036309825.1 Eubacterium sp.
GAGCGGCGCCCGGGCAGAAGATTCCGGGAAGAAAAGGAGGAAAAAATTATGAAAAAGAACATGACAAAACTTACAGCGATCCTTGGTGCAGGCGTAATGGCACTTTCCCTTGCGGCATGCGGTTCCGCGGGAACGACTTCCGCTACATCCGCGGCGGCATCTTCCCAGTCATCCGCAGCGGCAGCGTCCGCTTCATCCGCGGCTGCCGGCTCCGGCAAGGTATATAAGGTCGGTATCGTGCAGTACGTTGACGATGCTTCCCTGAACCAGATCGAGCAGAACATCGAGACGGAACTGGATGCTCTCGGAGAGAAAAACGGCGTAACTTTTGACTACGCGGATTATACCAAGAACGGCCAGGCGGACGGAACGGTTCTGAACCAGATCGCCGCTGATCTGATCGCCGATGAAGTGGATATCATCATCCCGATCGCGACACCGACCGCGCAGATCATGCAGACAGCTACAGAAGAGAATCAGATCCCGGTAGTTTTTGCCGCAGTATCCGATCCGGTAGGCGCAAAGCTGGTAGAGTCCATGGACGCGCCGGGTGCGAACATCACCGGTACTTCCGATGCGCTGAATACCGAAGCTATCATGAACCTGATCTTTGCGCAGAATCCGGACGCGAAGAAGATCGGCCTTCTCTATTCCAAGAGTGAGGACGCATCCACCGCGGCGATCGAGAACGCGACGGCATATCTGGATGAAAAGGGCATTGAATACGTAGAAAAAACAGGAACGACCAATGACGAAGTCAGCGCGGCAGCGGACGCTCTGATCGCGGAAGGCGTTGACGCCATCTTCACACCGACCGATAATACAATTATGACAGCGGAGCTTGCGATCTATGAGAAAATCGCGGAAGCAGGCATTCCGCATTACGCAGGTGCGGATTCCTTCGCTCTGAACGGCGCGTTCTGCGGATACGGCGTTGACTACGCAAATCTCGGTGTTGCGACGGCTGATCTGGCAGCGGACATCCTTCTCAACGGCAAGAGCCCGGCAGAAGAGCCGGTACAGACCTTCGACAACGGTATTGCAACCGTAAATACCGACATTGCATCGGCTCTCGGTCTCGATATCGAAGAGATCAAGACAGCTTTCGAGCCGTACTGCACACAGGTACTCGAGACTGTAACTGCTAAGGAATTCGAATAAGACGTTTTTGCAAATAAGTATTAAAGGCAGGGGTTAGACGTGTTTATTACAACGGGAATCATTCAGACGGCTCTGGAGATCGGTCTGATCTATTCGCTGGTAGCGCTTTCGCTCTTTATCAGCTTCAGTATTCTGGATATTTGTGATCTGTCCACAGACGGATGCTATACACTCGGCTGCGCTGTCGGCGCTGTCGTGACGATCGGGGGCCATCCGATCCTGGCGCTTTTCCTGGCGATGGCGGCAGGTATCTGCTCCGGCTTCGTCACGGCGATCCTGCAGACGCGCTTCGGCGTGCAGAGTATCCTTGCGGGTATCATTGTCAATACGGGCCTTTATACGGTCAACCTGGCAGTGATGGGCTTCTCCTCGAACCTGTCGATCTTCGGATCGGATACCGTTTTTTCTCTGTTCAAGGCCCTGAACCCGTCGAAGGCCTGGGGTTCCTGGAGCCCACTGGTTCTGATGATCATCATCCTGGCGATCGTTGTATTCGTGATTCACTGGTTCCTCGGGACAAGGCTCGGCCTGTCCATCCGCGCAACCGGCGACAGCCGCGCGATGGTGCGTGCTTCTTCCATCAATCCGGGCTTTACGATCACGGTCGGCCTCTGCTTTGCCAACGCGCTGACCGGACTTTCCGGCGCGCTGATCGGACAGTTCAATAAGAGCAGCGATATCAACCTCGGAACCGGCATGGTCACGATCGCTCTTGCGTCGCTGATCATCGGCGAGACTTTTTCCAAGAAGAGCCAGAACATGCTCTGGAAGATCCTTTCGGTCATCATCGGCTCCTGTCTCTATCGACTCATCGTTTCGGTGGCACTCCGCCTGAACGTACCGACCGAAGCCTTCAAGCTTGTATCGGCGATCATCGTTGCCGTTGCGATCGCGGCGCCGCAGGCGCGGGAACTGATCCTGCTTCACCGGCAAAAACGTGCCGCGATGAAGGAGAACCTTTCGGAAGGGGGTGAGCGCTGATGCTGCAGCTTGTAAAGATCAGCAAGACCTTTAATCCGGGAACGGTAAATGAGAAAAAAGCGCTCGTCGATCTGTCACTGGAATTACAGGACGGTGATTTCGCGACGATCGTCGGCTCCAACGGCGCCGGCAAATCGACGATGTTCAACGCGATCGCCGGTTCCTTCTATCCGGACCGCGGTCATGTGATCCTCGACGGAGAAGATATCACCTTTGTACCGGAGCACATGCGAAGCCGCTATATCGGCCGCCTGTTCCAGGATCCGATGCTCGGTACGGCACCGCATATGACGATCGAAGAGAACCTTTCCGTTGCTTACCTTCGGGCAGGCACGGGGCGGCACGCGATCTTCAGCCGCATTTCCGCGAAGGAGAAGAAGCTGTTCCGCGAGACGCTGGCACAGTTGAATATGGGACTGGAAGATCGTATGAAGAATCCGGTCGGTCTCCTCTCCGGAGGACAGCGGCAGGCGCTGACACTTCTGATGGCCACCGTTGTTACACCGAAGCTCCTTCTTCTGGATGAGCACACGGCAGCTCTTGATCCGGGAACGGCAGCGAAGGTGCTCGATCTGACCAAGCGCATCGTAAAGGAACGCAATATCACCTGCCTCATGGTCACACACAATATGAACCAGGCGCTGGAACTCGGAAACCGTACGATCATGATGGATTCCGGCAACATTGTTTTCGATGTCCGCGATAAAGAGCGGGAGGGCATGACCGTTGAGGATCTGCTGCGCAGATTCGCGGAGGATACAGGCGATTCGTTCAATAATGACCGCATCCTTCTTTCCACCGAGGGCGGCGTCTGAAACGGAAAAACCATCGGCAATAATATAAGTTATCAGGCAGAGGCAGACGTTTTTCAAAGAAACGTCTGCCTCTGCCTGCATGCGGCACGTCATGCATACTGTAACTGCGCGAAATTCGCGGTGCGTTGTTCTTCACATTTTGTTCAGTCCATGTAAATTTCAAAGCAAATTTTTGTAAAGTATAACGGAATCGTTTTTGTTATAATAAAAATAGCGGCCGATCCGCGGCCGGCGAAGAAAAAAATATTGCATAGAAGAATGCGGATCTGCAAGGAGGCAGATGCGGCATTCCGGGAGGATCTACTGATGGATATTTATTCCGTATTTCAGTTGTGCGGAGGACTTGCTTTCTTCCTTTTCGGCATGAATGTCATGTCCGCGTATCTGGAGAAGATGGCAGGCGGTCGTCTGGAGAGTGTGTTGAAGAAGATGACCTCGAATCCGATCAAGAGCCTGGTGCTCGGCGCGGGCGTTACGATCGCGATCCAGTCTTCATCGGCATTGACCGTTATGCTCATCGGTCTGGTAAACTCCGGCATCATGGAGGTTGGCCAGACGGTTCATGTAATCATGGGATCCGATATCGGAACGACGCTGACAGCGTGGATCCTGTCTCTCTCCGGCATTAATTCGGATAATTTTCTGATCTCGATGCTGAAGCCTTCGAACTTCGCGCCGCTCGTCGCACTGATCGGTGTCATTCTGATGATGAGCGCGAAATCACAGAAGTCCAAGGATATCGGTCACATCTTCTGCGGATTTGCGGTGCTGATGTTCGGCATGACATTGATGTCCGGCGCTGTTGAGCCGCTGGCGGAGATGGAAGAATTCCAGCATGTGCTTGTTGCCTTTGATAATCCGATCATCGGTGTGCTGATCGGCACGGCGTTTACCGGCATCATTCAGGCATCGGCTGCATCGATCGGTATTCTGCAGGCACTGTCTCTGACAGGACAGATCAGCTACGGCATGGCGATCCCGATCATCATGGGTGCCAATATCGGTACCTGTGTAACGGCGATCCTCGGCGCGATCGGCGTAAGCAAAAACGCAAAGCGCGTACCGTTCATCCATATCATGATCAAGATCATCGGTACGGTCGTATGGATGGTCGTGTATCTGCTGCTGCGCTATGTGGTCGGCCTTTCGATCTTCGGGCAGACGATCGGTGCCTTCGAGATCGCGGTATTCCATTCGATCTTCAATATCGGAACGATCCTCATTCTGCTTCCGTTCGCGAAGCTGCTTGTAAAAATGGCCTATAAATTCCTGCCTGTTACGGAGACTGACGATCCGCAGATGCCGGAGGCGGGAAGAGTGCTTCTGGATGAACGACTTCTTCTGTCCCCGGGGCTTGCTGCCAGACAGTGCCGGGAAAAAACGGTTGCTATGGCGCATCTGGCAAAGACATCCTTCGGTGATTCTCTGAAGCTGTTCGACAGCTATGATCAGGAGGCGGCCGATAAGATCATCAGCATGGAGCAGCAGCTGGACTATCTGGAGGATGAGCTGGATACCTTCCTTATCAAGCTGTCCAGTAAAGATCTTACGGAACAGGACAACGATTCGGTTTCGGAGATGCTTCACTGCATCAACGACTTTGAGAGGATCGGCGACCACGCGATCAACATGACGAAGCTCGCGCAGGAAATGCAGGAAAAGAGTCTCAGTTTTTCCGAGGCGGCACGCAAAGAACTGGATACGCTCTATGCATCACTGAAGGAGATCCTGGATAATACCGTCCGGAGTTTTGAGAGTGACAACGATCGGAGCGCCGCGACTGTCGAGCCTCTGGAGGAAGTTATCGATGATCTGACGAAGGAGATCAAGAACCGTCACATTGACCGTCTGCAGAACGGCGAGTGTGCCGTTGAGCTTGGCATTATCCTTACCGATATCATCACAAACTGTGAGCGTGTATCGGATCATTGCTCCAACGTGGCAGTCTGCATCATCCAGACAAAGAATTCCTCTTTTGAGACACACGGATATCTTAACGATATGAAGTCCGGAAATGAGCCGGAGTTCGTGGAGGAGTTTGACAGCTTCAAGACAAAATACGCGCTTCCCGACGTTGAACCGCGCAGGAAGAAGAAAGAGAAGAGCAAGGACGCCAAAGGGGAGAAGGCAAAGGCCGTAAAAGCGGAAAAGGTCAAAGAACCCAAAGTCGAAAAGGCAAAAAGCAAGGAAAAAGAGAAGAGCAAAAAGAAATGAACGACAAAAAGATCGTGCGCCAGAGCCTGATCTTCTATGGGGATGTGCAGGGCGTCGGCTTCCGCTATCGTGCCAAATACGCGGCGGAGCGTCTGGGACTGACCGGCTGGGTGCAGAACCAGTTTGACGGGTCGGTTGCGATGGAAGTTCAGGGGTCGCCGGAAGAAATCAACGAAATGATCCGCGAGATCTCAACGGGAAGATTCATTGATATTACGGGGATCCGCAGAAAACACCTGGTGGTCAGAACGGATGAATCCGGCTTCCATGTACACGGATATTGAAAAGTATTTGTTTCTGTAAATAAATCAGATAAGAGAGAAAAGCATGCCGAAATCAGGCATGCTTTTTTCGTGCGTGCGTTTTCCTGACCCCAATGGGACACTGTGTACAACATGCACAAAAATCGACAATTGGATTTATTGAGTGTGCTAAAAGTGCAAAAAAGCATTGAAAACGTTACCAATAAGTGCTACAGTATGCTCATGGAAAACGTTTCCAGTCCTTTACTAATCGGTAGACATGCTTACGACTGGAAACGTCTTCATCAGAGAAAAAGGAAGGAAAATAAAAGGAGGATTTTTATTATGAACAAAAGAGTAATCAGTGCTGTCCTCGGAACTGCTATGGCAGCTTCCATGTTCGCTGGCTGCGGATCTACCGCTGACACAGCTGCAACAAGCACAGCAGCAAGCACATCCGCAACATCTGCAGCATCCACATCTGCAGCATCCACATCCGCAAGCGCGGAGGGAGGATCTGTATACTACCTCAACTTCAAACCGGAAGCTGATGAAGCATGGCAGAAACTGGCAGCTGCATACACAGAGGAGACCGGTGTTCCGGTAACTGTTGTAACCGCTGCATCCGGTGAGTACGAGACCACCCTTCAGTCTGAGATGGCTAAGGATGAGGCTCCGACACTGTTCCAGGTAAACGGACCGGTCGACCTTGCTAACTGGAAGGATTACTGCTACGATCTGTCTTCTTCCGATATCTACAGCCATCTGACATCCGATTCTTTCGCACTGAAAGATGGTGATGCGGTTGACGGTATCGCATACGTAATCGAGTCCTATGGTATCATCACAAACAAAGCTCTTCTTGAGAAAGCCGGCTACACACTGGATGATATCAAGAGCTTCGATGATCTGAAGAAAGTTGCTGATGACATCCAGGCTCGCAAAGATGAGCTCGGCATCAAAGGCGCATTCACTTCCGCAGGTATGGACAGCTCCTCTGACTGGAGATTCAAAACACATCTGGCAAACCTGCCGATCTACTACGAGTATCAGGCAGACGGAATCTCCGATACAGATGCAATCAAAGGCACCTACCTTGACAACTACAAAGCTCTGTTCGATCTGTACATCACAGATTCCACAGTAGATCCGAAGGAACTTTCCGCAAAGACCGCTGATGACTCCCGCAACGAGTTCATTAACGGCGAGGCAGTATTCTATCAGAACGGTTCCTGGGAGTACAGCACACTCTCCGAGACATACAGCGATGATGATCTGGCTATGATCCCGATCTATGCAGGTGTTGACGATGCTAACCAGGGTCTCTGCACCGGTACCGAGAACTTCTGGTGCGTAAACAAGAACGCAGACGAAGCTGACATCCAGGCTACTCTGGACTTCATCGACTGGGTTGTAACTTCCGAGACAGGAACAAAGGCTATGGCTGATGACATGGGCTTCACCATTCCGTTCGATACCGCTCAGGAGTCTTCTAACGTATTTGTAAAACAGGATGCAGAGTACACCGCAAACGGTGCTACACCGGTTTCCTGGAACTTCACAACAATGCCGTCTGAGAGCTGGAAAGACGGAGTTGGCACTGCTCTTACACAGTACGCTGCAGGCGGTTCCTGGGATGATGTTGTAACAGCATTCGTTGACGGATGGGCTACTGAGAAGGCACTTGCTGAGTAATCAGAACCCGGCGTAAAGTAAAATCCTGAATAAGGCACATATTGGAAGGGGAGGCATCCACTTGCCTCCCCTTTCTTGGGTGAAGCAGTTTTTTTCGGAGGGATAAAAAAGATGGTAGGAAAAACTATCAAAAAGTGGTGGCCGATCTTCGTGCTCCCGACACTGGCAGCATTCATTATCGGTTTCCTCTGGCCTTTCATCTGGGGTATCTACCTGTCGTTCTGTAAATTCACGACGGTAAAAGATGTCCAGTTCGTAGGCTTTACCAACTATACGAAGATCTTTATCGATGACACATTCACACGTGCCTTCTGGCTGACCGTACTCTTTGCGATCATCTCCAGCGTCCTGATCAACGTTCTCGCGTTTCTGATCGCGCTGATTCTGACAAAGGGATTCAAGGGAACCAATGTATTCCGTACGATCTTCTTTATGCCGAACCTGATCGGCGGTATCGTTCTGGGATATATCTGGCAGACTCTTCTGAACGGACTCCTTTCCAAATGGGGACAGCCGCTTCTGCAGCTTTCCGCGGTGAACGGATTCTGGGGTATGATCATTCTTCTGCTGTGGCAGCAGATCGGATATATGATGATCATTTATATCGCGGGACTGAACAACGTATCTCCGGATCTGATCGAGGCAGCTCAGATCGACGGCGCTACACCGAGCCAGATCCTTTTCAAGATCAAACTTCCGATGATCATGCCGTCCATCACGATCTGTACATTCCTTACTCTGACAAACGGTTTCAAACTGTTTGACCAGAACCTTTCCCTTACCGGCGGAGATCCGGGTAAGAAATCACAGCTGCTTGCTTTGAACATCTACGACACCTTCTACGGCCGCAGCGGTCCGCAGTGGAAAGGTATCGGACAGGCGAAGGCCGTTCTGTTCTTTATCATCGTTGTAGCGATCGCGCTTGTTCAGCTGCGTGCAACAACAAGTAAGGAGGTGCAGCAGTAATGACAGCAAGAAATAAGAGAAATGGTATTATCGCGACGGTCGTTCTGTCGATCGTATGTATCGCCTGGGTCTACCCGATCGTCCTGATCCTGATCAACGCTCTGAAACAGGAGTCCGCGATCTCGACTGCCGGCGTATTTGATCTTCCGAATGCAGGCACATTCGCAGGCTTCTCAAACTTTGTGGCCAGCGTTACGCAGATGGATTTCCTGAAATCCTTCTGGTACAGCGTTGTGATTTCCGTCACATCGGTTGTGCTGATCATGCTTTGCTGTTCGATGTGCGCATGGTACATCGTCCGTGTAAACGGAAAGCTGTCCAAGGCACTGTACTATCTCTGCATTTTCAGTATGGTCGTTCCGTTCCAGATGGTTATGTTCACACTGGCAAAAACGGCTGATACGCTGAATCTGAACAATCCGTACAACATCTGCATCATCTACCTTGGATTCGGTGCAGGCCTCGCGGTATTCATGTTCACGGGATTTGTAAAAGGTATTCCGATCGAGATCGAAGAAGCTGCTCTGATCGACGGCTGCAGTCCGCTTCAGACATTCTTCCGCATTCTTGTGCCGATCCTCAAACCGACCATCATCTCCACCGCTATTCTGGAGGTTATGTGGGTATGGAACGACTACCTTCTGCCGACTCTGGTTCTGGATATCAAGAAATATCGGACCATCCCGATGGCCGTACAGTACTTCCGCGGAAGTTTCGGTCACGTTCAGATGGGACCGATGATGGCAAGTATTATGATCGATATTATTCCGATCATTGTACTCTACCTGATCTGCCAGAAATACATCATTGAAGGTGTAACAGCAGGTGCCGTTAAGGGTTGATCCCCTGAAAAAACGATAATGACATGCTCCCGGGAATATTTCCTGCAATATACTATTACTATAGTAAAACGCTTGAAAGTATTCCCGGGTACGTGTATCATAAAGCATGGATGAGAGGGAAAAAATATGCGTGCCAGCGGAATTTTACTGCCGATCTTCAGCCTTCCGGGAAAATACGGAATCGGCTGTCTGTCGGACGAGGCATTTAAGTTTATCGACTTCCTGAGCAGAGCAGGGCAGAAATACTGGCAGATCCTTCCGGTCGGACCGACCGGCTACGGCGATTCACCTTATCAGCCGTTCTCTTCATTTGCGGGAAATCCGTACTTCATCAGCCTGGAGAAACTGATTGAGCAGGGAGTTCTGACAAGTGAGGAGTGTGACGCAGCCGATTTCGGAGAAGATTCCTGTGTCGACTACGGCAAACAGTATGTGAGCCGCTATGCGCTTCTTCATAAGGCCTATGAAAGAAGCGGTTTCCGCGATGATCCGGCGTTCCTCGAGTTCGCCGCCGATAACGCATACTGGCTTGAGGATTATGCCATGTATATGGCGATCAAGAACGCACTCGGCGGGAAAAGCTTTACCGAATGGGATGCGGATATCCGATACCGCCGGCCCGAAGCACTTGCCTTCTGGAAAGAGAAGGAAAAGAGCGAGATCGAATTCGTCGAATATCTGCAGTATGAATTCACCCGTCAATGGTTCGCGGTTCGCAATTACGCCAATGAACACGGGATCCGCATCATCGGTGATATTCCGATCTATGTGTCCCCGGACGGCGCGGATTTCTGGGCACATCCGGAACTTTTCCGCGTGGATGAGGAGAATCTGCCGTCTGCGATCGCCGGCTGCCCGCCGGATGGTTTTTCCGCCGACGGACAGGTATGGGGCAACCCGCTCTACAACTGGGAGGCCCATAAGGCACAGGATTATGACTGGTGGACCCGCCGCATCGCAAAATCGAAGGAACTTTACGATGTGATCCGAATCGATCATTTCCGCGGCTTTGATGAATATTACGCCATTCCTTACGGCGAGAGTACAGCCGTGAACGGCCGCTGGGAAAAGGGACCGGGCATGGATCTCTTTCATACGCTGGAGCAAAAACTCGGCAAACTGGATATCGTGGCGGAAGATCTCGGCTACATTACCGAGACGGTCAAACAGCTTGTGAAGGATTCCGGCTTCCCGAATATGAAGGTGCTCGAGTTTGCCTTCGATTCCCGGGATTCCAGCGGAAGAGAAGCGTATTTCCCGCATAACTATGAACGGAACTGCGTTGTTTATACAGGCACGCACGATAATGAGACGCTGAAGGGATGGCTTTCCAGTATACTTCCGTCCGAGAGAGAAGAGTTGAAGGAATATCTCGATACGGATTCCGATGATCCGGATGAACTCATACGCAGATCGATCCGCCTCGCGGAGAGCTCGGTGGCCGATAAATGTATCATTCCGATGCAGGATCTCCTTCATCTGGACAACAGCGCCCGCATGAACTGCCCGAACACACTGGGCAAAAACTGGGCGTGGAGAATGTCTTCCGATGCATGCCCGGCAGAACTTTCGGAGGAACTCGCGAAAGTCGTACGCATCTACGGAAGGTAAGCAGTACAGGTTTTACAGAAAGGCAATTTATGGCAGCATTAACTATCAAAGACATTGCGAAGATCTGCAATGTGAGCATCAGTACCGTATCCCGCGCGATGAATAACGATCCGGGGATCAATGCACAGACGAAAGAGCGCGTCCTTCGTGTTGTGAAGGAATTTAATTACATCCCGAATAACAGCGCGCGCAATCTGAAGATGCAGGAATCGAACACGATAGCACTGCTGCTGAAAGGCGTTTCAAATCCGTTTTTCTATGAGATGCTGCCGGACTTCCAGAAGAGACTGGAGAAGGAAGGCTACGAGTATATGTTCCATGTCGTCGATGAGGATGGCGATGAGGTCAAGATCGCCGAGGGGCTGGCGAAGGAAAAACGTCTGAAGGGCATGATCCTTCTCGGTGGACGCTTTGATTATCCCGGCGCGGAACTGCAGAATATCCGAATTCCGTTCGTCCTCGTTTCCGTGGCATCGAGCACGACGGAGATCTCCAAGCACAAGAGATTCAATTCCGTGTCCATCGATGACCGGAAGGAATCCTATAAGGTGATCGACTATCTGGCGAAAAAAGGTCACCGGCATATCGCGATCATCTCCGGAAGAGAGACCGATGATACGGTAGGAAGCCTCCGACTGGACGGTTATAAGGCGGCTCTTGCCGACAACGGCCTCCCTTTTGAGCAGCGGCTTGTCGGCTACATGAGAAAGGATATTCCGGAGTACACCGAGGCGAACGGCTATGCCGTAGCCAAAGCGCTTCTTCAGGAAAATAAGGACATCACGGCGATCTTTGCGATCTCCGACCGTCTGGCGATCGGTGTGTACAAGGCGATCGCCGATGCAGGATTACGGATTCCGGATGACATTTCCGTTGTCGGCTTTGACGGGATCGAAATGACGAGGTATACGATTCCGTCCATGACAACAGTGAAGCAGCCGAAGGATGCCATGGTGAATTCTTCGGTCGATCTTCTGATGAGTTCGATCCACGGTGACGAAA
>JAXJTA010000322.1:0-9966 GCA_036309825.1 Eubacterium sp.
GTTGTGTAATAAATTGTCACACCTTCTGTGGCAGATGTGATTGCACCTGCAGAAGAAATTGACGGTGTGGCACACACTGTTGCTTTGCCTGAAGATGTATCAACATCTGCATACACACCTGCCGCACGAGGGGCAAAGATAAAGCAGTCATAGTACTCCCTGCCTTCCAGCAGATGACCGCTCACAGGGATCTGTTCGGGAACACAGGTCTCCTTTTCCTCGATTTCCTCGATCAGCTTATCTGCGGAAACTCTTCCGATCTTTTCCGTGTCCTGATACCAGGTCGTAAGTCGTGGACGAAGTGCCTGCGAGAGCTTGATGCCGTCATAGCCTGTCACGCTGACATCCTCCGGTATCCTGCAGCCGAGTTTTTCCAACTCCGCCATGCCGCCCAGATAAGAAAAATCGTCCGGATACATAATGACTGTCGGCGGTGTCTCAAGCGACATGAGCTTCTTCGTCGCCTCCGCACTGGCCTTCGTATTGTGAAAATCCGCCTCGAGAATATATTCTTCCGGGATCGAGATACCGTACTGCTTCAGTGCGCGGCGGATGCCGTTCATCCGCTTCCTGGTTACCAGTGTCATCTCGCCGTGGATGATACCGATCCTTCGATGCCCCATCTCGATCAGATAACGGATCAAATTGTAGGCTCCCTCGATGTTATCCGACATCACGCTGCTGTGCCCATCGAAGGAGTAATCGATCGTTACCGTCGGAATCTCGCTTTTTACCAGTTCCACGACCTGCGGATCCTCGAAATCGACACTTGCGATCAGGATGCCGTCACAGTGGCGGTATCGTGCGTGCTCCAGGTAGGTTCCCTCCTCACCCATGATATTGCGGCTAATGAAGGTCACATCGTAGCCGGCCTTCTCCAACTCTTCCTTCGCGCTGTTCAGGATCGGCGCAAAATACTCATGTGTCAGCCCGCTCATCGTCTCATCGACAAAAAGGACGCCGATATTGTGAGAGGTGTTCGTCTTCAGCTGTCTCGCCGCGGCATTCGGCAGATAATGCATCTCTGCCGCAACCTTGCGGATCTGCTCCGCTGTCTTCGCGTTGATATCCCCGTATCCGTTCAGCGCCTTGCTGACGGTGGCCGGTGAGTATCCGCATTTTTCAGATATGTCTTTAATGGTGATCATATTGGTTACTTCGATTCTAAAAAACTAATTCACTTTGCTCTGCTAAAGCTGTGAAACAATGATATGTCCATTATGCCTTATTTCCGCGAATTTGTCACCCATCGTTAGAAAAATATCAAATCCGAATAGTAATACTTACACATGCCCGGCATCAGGATAAATAAAGGACAATTTCGGTCAAATCCGTCATCTCGTCTTCCCGGATGTAGGGCTCTGTTTTTTCCTCTCCGTTGACGGTCATGGACCGGAAGCCGCTGCAAACGTGTCCCGGATTCTTCACAACGATGTGCAGGTGTCTGCCGCGAAAATCCTTATCGATCTCCAGGCCGTCCCAGGGGGAGGGGATCGCCGGCCGGATCGCCAGCCCGTAAAGATCCGGGCGCATGCCCAGAATTCCTTCCACGCAGCCAACCATCACGGTCGATGCCGTACCGGTGAGCCAGTGGACGTGCGAACGTCCGGCATACGGACTTCCGGCGCCTTCCGTAAACTGCCCGTGACAGTACGGCTCCATCACGCGGATCTCCGCGCGGTCATTCATCGCGGCGGGAGCCGTCTCCTTGAAATATTCGAAGGCCCGGTCACCATGTCCCTTCAATGCTTCCGCCAGAATGATCCAGCCCTGCGTCTGCGAGAAAATTCCCGCATTCTCCTTGACATAGGGGTTAAAAAGAACCATCCTCGCGCCGTCAAATCCGTGATGTGTATAGGGAGGCACCATCAGCATCGCACCGTATTCCGTGTTCAGCAGTTCATGTACCCTTTCCAGTGCCGTGTCACTCTGCGCATCGCTCGCGTAGCCGCTGATCACCGACCAGCTCTGTGGGTTCAGCCACATATTGGCTTCCGGATCGGTCCTCTGTCCGATTACCTCTCCCGTCTCACGGAAGCCGCGGACAAAACGGTCCTCATTCCAGATGACCGCATCCATGGCCGAACGCAGCTCCTTCTGCTTCTTCTCCAGATAGGTAAGTGTTTTCTCATCCTTCCGGAAGGAAGCAAACTTCTCTAAGATCGAAAATGCCCAGTAGAACTGGAAAGCCACGAAGGTCGATTCTCCGTTTTCACCCAGGCGCAGGCAGTCGTTCCAATCCGCGTATAGGCCCGCCGGCATGCCGTGCGGCCCCAGATGCTTCAGAGAGAAGTCGATCGCCCGCTGCAGATGTTCATAGACCGTTCCCTCTCCCCGATCCGCGAAGGGGATCTCTTCGTCGAGATATGCCGTATCACCGCTTTCGACGATATATTTCCACACTGTCGGGAAGAGCCACAGCGCGTCGTCGGCGCGGTAGGCCGGATGCCCCGTCTCCCGCACATATTCCGGATCGTCGGGCGTGTTCTCATGACCCGGGTCATGCGTATACTTCACCAGCGGCAGGCCGGCACCGTTGCTTACCTGCGCGGACAGCATGAAGGTCAGCTCCTCCTTCGCCATGGCCGGAGCCAGATGGATGACACCCTGAATATCCTGCACCGTATCCCGGTAACCGTAGCCGTTCCGCAAACCGCAGTATATGAAAGAGGCCGCTCTTGACCAAAGGAAGGTCATAAAGCAGTTATAGGCATTCCAGACATTGACCATCGTGTTAAAGGACTCATCCGGTGTCTTGACGCGAAATGTGCTGAGTCTCTCGCCCCAGATCTTTTTCAGCTCCCCAATCTCGGCTTCTGCCTGCGCCTTCGGATCCGCGTATTTTTCCAGAAGGAGATCCGTCTCCCGTTCGTTTTTCTCTGCTACCAGGAAAGAGGCCGAACAGGATTCGCCGGGGGCTAATTCCACTGCAAAGGAGAGTGCTCCACAGCTGTTTCCCGTATAATTCAGGCGGTTTCCGAGGTCACCCTTTTCCACGCCCACAGGATTCGCGAAGGTGCGGTATCTTCCCGGAAAATCCTCACGGTCGCCGCAATAGGAGGAGACATCCGCTCCTGCCAGGGCAAAAACGCGGCTCACTTCGTTGCCGATATCATTCTCATTCACGATCTGCTGAATGTAGCTGCCGCGGAAATGGGTCTGCGTGATAAAGAGCGTGTACTGCAGATTGACCTGGTCCTGCTCATAATTCCCCTCATTGGTAAAGGCACAAAAGCCGGTGACGGTAAGTTTCCTCGTCCGATCCGACCGATTCGTCAGCGTGATGTTCCAGACCTCATGCTCCTCTCCTGCCGGAACATAGTAGAGCGCCTCCGAATGGATGTCTGCGTAATCCGCGATCATGCGCGTATAGGCGATGCCGTGGTGACATTCGCTCCTGTACAGCTCCGTGTCCTTGCCGACCGGCTGCCAGGAGGCCGACCAGTAGTCCTTCGATTCATTATCACGAATGTAGATATAACGGCCGGGCTGATCATTGTCATTGAAGATATATCGCAGGATCCTGCCGTTTGCTCCCGACTTGCGGAAGCTGTAACCGCCCGCGTGATTCGAGATGATCGCGCCGTAATCGGTCGATCCCAGATAATTTGCCCACGGCGCCGGCGTATCCGGCCGTGTGATCACATACTCTCTTGCTTCATCATCAAAATAACCGTATTGCATCGTATTTTCCCCCAGTCTGCTTTCGACATGCGATTTCTCGGTACCGTTCCATTCGGTACGTATTTGAAATAATCATATCGCTATTATATTCCATTCGGCACGTATTCGAAATAATCATACCTTTATTACAGGGCTTAGGCAACAGAATTATCGCAAAATTCGAATACGTTTTCAGCTTTGGCGGACTTCAAAATAAAGGATACTCCACTGCCGGATTTCAGCATTATCGGATCGACCGGGAAGGCTTACGAATTCCTGTGCCGAATTTAGAACATGCGTGTATCCGGAAAAGGTGTATACTCATTAAGGCAGTCTGGAATTGTCAAAAAAATAACGCGTATTATTTACACTTATTATTACATGAGGATTTCTAAGTATGTATACAACCGTTACCCCTTCTCCCGTCATTCGTAATGACCGGCTCGATGTCGCTCTGCATCTGATCATGGCGCATCTGGGCGGCTTCATGGGCTCCTACGCCATCGTACTCCATGCCGGTACCTTCGGCTCCGCCGTCACCGGCGATATGATCGCTCTCGCACATGTTCTGGTCGGCCGCGATTGGATCGAATCCCTGCATCGGGTGATCGCCTTTTTCCTGTTTGCGCTCGGCTGTGCCACATCGCATCTGATGAATAAGTACACAAATCTTCCGATGCGGAAGGTCACGCTTGCGGTCGAGGCCGTGCTTCTCGCCGTAGCCGCTGCGATTCCGTTTCGCGGCGATCCGGAGCCGCCGCTTTTTCCGATCTTCTTCTGTGCCAGTTTCCAGTGGGGAACCTTCTCCGGCGCACTCGGATACGGAAGCTCGACGATCTTCTGCTCGAACAATACGAAGCAGGCGGTAACCGCCTGGTGCGACTTCTGGACCGAGCATGATACAAAAAAGAAAGTGAAGGCGCTTTTATACACCTTCACTCTCCTCTTCTTCTTTGCCGGCGCACTCGTCGGCGCACTGATCATCCCACGCTCCGGCTCGATCGCCGCTCTCTTCGGCTGGATTCCGCTTGCCGCGGCGCTTATCGCGCAGCTGATCGCGGAACGTTTCACGAAGGCGTGACAACAGGTCTTACTATGAAAAAAGGAACAACCGAGTCCATCGGCTGTTCCTTTTTTCATATATTCCTTCATGCGTTTTTCTTCTCACTCTTCCCGACCAGCTTCATCAGGCTGCGGAAGATCAGACGTACGAGCGGTCCGCAATAGAACAGCTGGTACAGAAGCGCCATCGGAAAGTTTTTCGCCCAGGTCTCGATCCAGGTCCCGAATGAGGGTTCCTTGAACAGGAAAGTGGCGATCAGGCTCATGACCGGGCACATGATGCAGCAGATACAGATAGAGATCGCGTATGTGATGAACTGCGGTCTGTCGGTCGGTTTCATGACGGTGAAGGCAAGGGCAGCCGCGATCTTACCCACGATGAAAAACTCCAGGCAGAAAGCAATCGGCACCATGATCGGCAGCTCATACAGAGCGGCAATGAAAGTGAAACCTGTCACTTCTCCGGTTGCGAGCGCCACGTTATATACGACCATTCCGTAGACCATGATCGTTGCCATGATAGCGGTAAAAACGGCGTCCTGTAATTTTGTTTTGTTTTGTTTTCGGCATAAAAAAGATCCTCCTCTTGATAGCGTTCAGCTTGTTGTACCCGCGACAGCGATCGCGGTGTTGTTCGTTATCATTCGGAGAATCTCCCAATGTGCGTTTCCAATTATTCAAATGTGATGTAAGCAACCCGCTGATAATAGCACATCATGAAAGGGGATGTAAGTCTTTTTTCCCGTGAATGTAATTTAATACAAAAACAGGAGCTTATGAGTTGCCGTGCGGCATGAAGCCGTACAGAACCATCGCCGTGGAAGCGATCGGCATCGACTGCACGATGATTCTTCCCGGACCGCTGACGACCGTGTTGAAGAATCCTTCGCCGCCAAAGAGTGCGTTTTTAACCCCTTTTACGGTCACAACATCCATGGAGCAGGATTCGGTCATCGCCACCAGATAACCGGTGTCGAGGATCTTGCGCTGTCCCGCCGCAAGTTCATATTCATAAGCGGAGCCGTCGATCTCGAGGAAAACAAGGCCGCTGCCGGTGAATTTCTCCATGATCAGTCCCTCGCCGCCGAAAAACATATTTCCGAGTCTCTTCTGGAAATACACTTCATAGCTGACACCCGGCGTGCAGGCAAGGAACGAGCCCTTCTGTACGATCAGCGCGCTGCCCGGCTTGATTTCGACCGCGCGAATGTTGCCCGGGAACTTCGAATTAAATGCGATCTCCCCGGCCGTCCGCGCCGTGTAGTTGTTCATAAACATTGCTTCACGGGAAAACATTCTCCCCAGTGCCTTGCCGAAGCCGCCGGCGCTCGTCGACATCTCAATGCCGTCATCCATCCACGCCATGGCACCGCCCTCACACTGGATCGACTCACCGGCCTCCAGGTGAACAAGCAGCACCGGTAAATTCTGCCCTTCGATTCTGTACTGCATAATAACCTCCGTTCTTTTCCGGAACAGTTCCGGAAGTAGTGATCCTATTCCTCTCCGATTACTGAAATTTAGTTTCAGATCGTAATAGTATTATACAGTATCCGTTCACCTCAAGCCACCATTATCGAACCTGACTTGTCTGTCCGCATAACGTTCCTTGTCGCCACGACGGCGATACCGGTCCCCGCTGCATCGGGAATGATCACATCGCCGATCCTGACCGGTGCTTCGATCCGTACCGCTTCGATTTCCCGCATACACTCTCCGATCTTGTCCTTCGGAATGTTGGCTGCCGTTTTTACCGAAGCACGCGGCTTGTCTCCGTCCAGAACAACAACGGTCGAAGTGACGGTCCGCTCCGGGTGCGTCACTTCTTTTCTTGCGTAGCGGTCTCCGATACCGCAGGTGTTGCCCGTAACGCTGATGATCTCGCTTCCTTCTGTTTCCACTGTGATCTGGCAGCCCATCGGGCAGCCGATACAGGTGAGTTCTCGTTTCTCCATATTTATTCCTTCCCGGTCCTTTAATCGTTTGTTAATTCGTCCGTTTGTTTACTCGTCAGGTTGTTTCTTCGTTCGGTTGTTTACTCGTCCGATTGTTTCTTCGTCCGCCTTCACGATCGTTTACTCGGTCTCGATCCGTATCGTAATCGTCGAGAGGCCGTCACGCTCAGCTTTTTCCGCCAGAACGTTTTTCTTCAGGACCACCTGCTCCATTTCGCCGGGAGCCATGATTTTCTTCTTCCTGTGCAGGATGCGTTCATCATCCAGATAAACGCTTACATATGCTCCGGCAAAAACGGCTCCCACGCGGAAGCGAACGATTAGCTCATCTTCCATCCGGTCGATATTGATCGTTGACGGCACAGTATAGCGCACGCCGCTCTCGGCCTTGACCATGATTTCCTGTGCCGGATGCTTCGACGTTGAAATAGCAGCGGTTGCTGCTTTAGATGACGATGCGGAATCTGTTGAAGCAGCAATGCCTGCGGCTGTCTTGTCTTCGCGGTTCTCCTTCTCCAGTACATATCTTGCCGCGTTGTGACCAGCGCGCCCCGCTTCTTCCGATACATAATCGACCAGATCGTGCACGTGCAGCACATTGCCGCAGGCAAAAACGCCGGGGATACTGGTTTCCAGGCTTTCGTTTACCACCGGACCGCTTGTGACCGGATTCATGACCACGCCTGCATTCCTGGACAGTTCGTTTTCCGGAATCAGTCCGCAGGACAACAGAAGGCAGTCACAGGTATAGCGTTCCTCTGTTCCCGGGACCGGCTTGCCCCTGCCGTCGACTTCTGCGATCGTGACCGCCTCGATGTGCTGCTTTCCCTCGATATTCACAACGGTATGCGACAACTTCAGCGGAATGCCGAAGTCATCCAGACACTGTACGATATTTCTTTTCAGACCGCCGGAATACAGCATCAGTTCCGCGACGACCTTGACCTTCGCGCCTTCCAGTGTCATGCGCCGTGCCATGATAAGTCCGATGTCTCCCGAACCCAGGATCACGACCTCCTTGCCCGGAAGATAGCCTTCAATATTGACCAGACGCTGTGCCGTACCTGCGGAAAAGATCCCCGCGGGACGGTAACCCGGAATGTTGAGCGCGCCGCGCGGCCGCTCCCGGCATCCCATCGCCAAAATCACCGCACCGGTTTTGACTTGGAACATACCGTCCTTCGTATTCATCGCGGTCACGACACGGTCTGCGGAAATATCCATCACCATGGTATCTGTTTTGAACTCGATGTTTTTCTCTAATACCCGGTCGATAAAACGGGCTGCGTATTCGGGGCCGGTCAGTTCCTCCTTGAATGTATGCAGGCCGAAGCCGTTATGGATGCACTGGTTCAAAATGCCGCCCAGCTCGCTGTCGCGCTCGAGGATGAGGATCTTCTCCACACCGGCTTCATGTGCCTTGATCGCTGCTGCGAGGCCGGCAGGGCCGCCGCCGACAATTACGATATCATATTGCATCATGATCACTTACCTCCTCGTACTTTCCGCAACGATATAGGATCCGCTGTCGTTTTTGTTGATTTCTTCATAGGAAAGTCCCAGCTCGCGATGCAGGATCTCCATGACCTTCGGCGAACAGAACCCCGCCTGGCAGCGTCCCATGCCGGCTCTCGTCCTCTGCTTGATACCATCGAGTGTCCTCGCACCGAGCGGGCGATGGATCGCATCGAGGATCTCACCCTCTGTGACCGATTCGCAGCGGCAGATGATCCGTCCGTATGCCGGATTTCTGCGGATCAGCTCATTGCGCTCCTCGATCGATAATTCCGTCGGATTGAGAATGCCTTTTCTCGTGCCGATCCAATTTTCCTTCTGTGCGGCTTTCAGCTTCTCCTTAAGAAGTTTTGCCAAGTAAACACCCAGCGCCGGGCTTGAGGTGAGTCCCGGCGACTCAATGCCCGCGCAGTCGAAGAATCCGGGCACGCTCTTACTTTCGCCGACGATAAAATCGCCGCCGTCCTCGTGCGCCCGAAGTCCCGCGAAGCTCGTGATGACCTTGCGCATCGGCAGTTTCGTAACCGAGAGATTTGCTTTTTCAATGACCTCCGCGAGTCCCTCCGCCGTCGTTGCCGTATCTTCCTTATCCTCGATGCTGACCGAGGTCGGTCCCGTCAACAGATTGCCGTGGATCGTCGGTGTAACGAGAATTCCCTTGCCGGCCTTGGTCGGCAGCTGGAAGATCGTGTGGCTGACGAAGCCGCCGACCTCTTTATCGTGCAGGCAGTACTCGCCTTTTCTCGGCGTGATGTGCAATTTGTCCGGGCAGACCATATTGTGGATCTCATCGGCAAAAACGCCCGCCGCGTTGACAACGCATTTTGCCTGATAGGTGACATTTCCGCACACCACGGAAAAAATACCCTCTTCATCCCGCTCGATATCCTTCACGACCGCATTGAAGAAAAACTCCACGCCGTTCATGGCAGCATTTTCCGCCATAGCAATATTCAATTCAAACGGACAGACGATGCCGCCGGTCGGCGCGTAAAGAGCTGCCGTTACCTTCTCCGAGAGATTCGGTTCCATCGCTCTGGCCTCATCGCCGGAGATAATACGCAGCCCGGGTACTCCGTTCTCTCTCCCCCGCTCCAGCAGGACTTCCAGGCCTTCTCTGTTTTCCGGATCTGTGCAGATGACCAGCGATCCGTTGCGACGAAATGGGATGTCCAGATCACGCGCCAAATCATCCATCATCGCGTTTCCCTCAACATTGAACTTCGCCTTCAGTGTTCCAGGCTTTGCGTCGTGCCCCGCGTGAATGATGGCACTGTTTGCCTTACTCGTGCCCGCGCACAGATCCGCGCCGCGCTCCAGCACGCAGACCTTCAGGTCGTACCTCGAGATTTCTCTTGCAATCGCCGCTCCGGAAACTCCGGCGCCAATAATAATGATATCGTACATATCTCATCCTTTCTCTGCAGCGGCTCTTTTCGCCGCCGCTTCAGCCTGTGAATGTAATATCTCAATTCTTCCGCTCGCGCCTTTGGCACGAACAAAATCCGATAAAAAAAGAGAACACAGAAACAGCACCTTCTTCAGGTGTTATTTTTGCGTTCTCTAATCTCTCGCATATTTATTAGGTTACTTACATTTTAGTTCCGAAAAAGTATACTGTCAAGGCATCCCGACAAGTTATTCTGCGGGCCAAAATTAAAATTTTAAATTCCACTGTCCAACCATGTGGTGGAATTGTCTTCTGCACAAGTAGCGTTTAATCCTGCATACTTTGTGCTATGCTCTTAGGTACCTTCTGACAGCAGTAGAA
>JAXJTA010000323.1:0-1206 GCA_036309825.1 Eubacterium sp.
GAATGTCCGAGAACGGCGATCATCTCCCCTTTCCGGCAATGCAGATTCACATCGGTAAGGACAGATACCTTCTTATTGTGGTAGATCGTCACATTTGTCAGTGAGATGACACTTTCCCGGTCATCGTGTCCGCAGCCGCCCGGCTCTGTCTGCGCGGTCGTCTCCGCATGTTCACCGTTTGCGGCGAACGCCTCGCCTGCCTCGCGCGCATCCTCGCCCCCATGCGGCGCAACGTGCTTCCGCTGCGGGACCGCGAACGGATCGAGCAATCCTGCGGAACGGAAAAATTCCCTCTCGGAAGCGAGATCTACCGGACTGATATTCTCACGCAGAACGCTGCCCTTTTCTCCGAGCACCACATACCGGTCAGCGAGGTCCAGCCAGTTCGACGCCTTATGATCGATCACGATCACCGTCGTCCGGTTTTCCGCGATCTTTTTCTTCAGGACATCCAGATAACGCTTCGTGGATATTTCATCCAGATTCGCAAAAGGCTCATCCAGTACCAGGATCTTCGGATCCAGAAGGAGCAGGCAGACCAGCGCGGCCCGCTGCTTCTCCCCGCCGGACAGAACAGCAAACGGCTTATCCAGAAGGTCCGCGGCGCCGTATTTTTCTGCCGTCGACTCTGCACGCGCAGCCATTTCTTCCCGCGGGACCCGGATATTTTCCATACAAAAATACAGTTCCTCACGAAGATCCTTCATGCAGAACTGCAGATCCGGATTCTGAAACATCTGGACCGTGTACCGGCACCGCTCGCGGAAAGAAAGTTTTTCCATATCAACGCCGTCGATCACGATCCGGCCCGATTCCAGGTAGCCGGCATTCTCGGGATATAAACCACAAAGGACTGCAGCAAGAGTACTCTTGCCGCAGCCGCTGTTGCCCAGAAGAACCGTCACCTTCCCCTCTTCGAAGGAAAGGTTTACGTTCTCCAGCACATTTCGCTTCGACTCCTCGAAATAACGAAATGTCAGATTTTCAATCTTACAATACTCTTTCACGCCGCTTATTATGCCTCGTACATATCCTTCATACCGGCACTGATCCGGTAGCCCTTCAGTACGCCTGCCTTGTTCAGCGCATCCGCGATCAGTTTGGCAATGATGCCGGTGAAGACGATCGCGCTGACGATACGGATCACAAGTGCAAGGATCAGAAGTCCCATATTTCCGCCGTATGCCGGAACATACGCATATACGA
>JAXJTA010000324.1:0-4690 GCA_036309825.1 Eubacterium sp.
AGGCTGATGATGATCTACCAGAAGCTTTTTTCGGAATATAACCAGATCTGCAGTCAGGTCCTTATGACGAAGAACAATATGATGGACAACCTGACGAGGTACAATACGAAGAATACCTTCCTGGAACTTCTTTCCTTCGGTGTAATCCCGATCGTTAATGAGAATGATACGATTGCGACCTATGAGATCGACAATATGTCTGTTTTCGGCGACAATGATCAGCTTTCTGCGATTGTGTCGGCGCTTGTCGGCGCAGACCTGCTGATCCTGCTCTCCGATATAGACGGCTTTTATTCCGATGACCCGAGGAAAAATGCCGATGCCCGCTTCATTGACTGCGTGGAACATCTCGATGATGAAGTCATGGGCATGGGCAAAAAGTCAACAGGCTCCAGTGTAGGAACGGGCGGTATGGCGACGAAGCTTTCCGCTGCCAGGATCGCCACGATGGCGGGGACCGATATGGTCATTGCAAGCGGCAATGACTTCCGTAATATTCACAGAATTATTGGCGGCGAAAACGTCGGTACTTTGTTCTGCCAGGAGAAGAAGGATGAGTTTTTCCTTCTTGATTTCCTGGAAAAGCAGATGTAGGCGGAGCTGCATATGAGAAACGCAACAATCAGGGAAGCAAAGAAGGAACTTCGAAAGCAGATACTCGCAAAAAGGAATCTTCTGCGGAGGAATGAGATCGAAGAGAAGAGCCGTATCATCACGGAGACTGTTCTGAATTCGGAGGAATACAGGGCGGCAGATGCCGTTTTTGTCTTTATGAGTTTCGGAAGCGAAGTGAATACCAGAGAACTTCTTGAGCGGATCTGGAGGGATGGCAAAATTGCTGCTGTGCCGAAGATCGAAGAGACGGCAGAGGGAAAAACAATGCGCTTCTACCGGATCGAATACCTTGCGCAGCTTGTTCCCGGAACGATGGGGATCCTCGAACCGATGACGGGCTGTATGACGGGCTGCCGGCCGGCCGATGATCTGGAAAA
The DNA here is from genome assembly GCA_036309825.1 of Eubacterium sp. GTDB lineage: Bacteria > Bacillota > Clostridia > Lachnospirales > Lachnospiraceae > Bilifractor. Next base: position 993 of record JAXJTA010000324.1, read on the forward strand.
CGCACTGATCCTTATGCCCGGCGTTGCCTTTGACAGAGAAGGAAATCGCCTGGGGTACGGTGCCGGTTTCTACGACCGGTATCTGGCGAAGCATACTGGCCATCCGTTGATCGCGATCACCTTCTCGTGTCAGATCACGGATGCGGTGCCGACAGAGGAAACCGACAAAAAGATCCCGATGATCATTACCGAAGAAGAGATCATCCGCGTTCATTGATATACGAAAATTGAAATTAGCAAACAGAAGCTAAGGAGCATTATATGGCATCAGATAAATACGAACTCGTCAGATGTCCGGAGTGCGGAACGGAAAGTGACGCTCTGATCCTGGACAAGATCAACACAGCCGTCGATCCTTCCATGAAAGAAATGGTAAGAACCGGCGACGCTTTTTTGTTTAACTGCCCGAACTGCGGCAAAAAGTTCCATCTGGAATATCCGTTCATGTACCATGACCCGGACCGGAAGGTGATCATCTACTACGTGATCTCCGATGAGGATTACAAGGATGCGTCCCGCACGATCGGTCGGATCCAAAGCGGGGCTGTCGAAGGAGATGAAGAGGATTTCGAGGGATATACCTTCCGCATCGTTCGCAACCGGCACGAGTTTCTCGAGAAGTTCAATATCTTCGAGGCAGATCTCGATGACCGCCTGGTAGAACTCCAGAAGCTTTTAATGGGAGCCTATATTCAGAAAAGCAATCCGGACTTTGCGTTTGACAATATTTATTATTTTCAGGATAAGGGACAGGAAGGCGTTTTTGTACTGGTCAAGGATGGTGAGGACAAGGCTTCCATTGCCTTTGACCGGTCGATGTATGATCAGTGCGCCGCGGACTTTGCGGCCAGCTATAAGGATGAGCACAGCTTCGTGATCGATACGAACTGGGCGTTCCGCATCTTTAGAATTCTTCAGCAGAAAAAGGACGAATTATGACAGATAATACCTATTATGAGAAATTGATCAATGCCGCCGATCTGACCTCCGCCGCACCGGTTTCCGAGCCGGACAGACAGTATTACTTTATCAAGAAGGCAAGGGCACAGGTGAAGGAATATGCCGTGCGGATCGGTCATCAGCCATCCGTTTGCGTAACCACCTTCGGCTGCCAGATGAATGCGCGTGATTCGGAAAAACTTCGCGGCATTCTTGAGGAGATCGGTTTCACATCCGTGGATACCGAGGACGCGGATATGGTCATTTACAATACCTGTACCGTTCGCGAAAATGCGAATGTGAAAGTCTACGGCCGTCTCGGAGGACTGAATTCGCTGAAGAGGCAGAACCCGAATAAGATCATCGGTCTGTGCGGCTGCATGATGCAGGATCCCCAGGTCGTTGACAAGATCCGGAAGGAATTCCGCTTCGTCAATCTGATCTTCGGAACACATAATATCTATATGCTGGCGGAACTTGTATCCGAAGTTTTGGCCCGTCCTTCCGAAATGATCATCGATATTCAGGAAAAAACGGATGCTATCGTTGAGGATCTGCCGGTCGATCGCAAATACTCCTTTAAATCCGGTGTCAATATCATGTACGGCTGCAACAACTTCTGCAGTTACTGCATCGTTCCTTATGTCCGCGGCCGTGAAAGATCCCGCGATCCGGAGGAGATCGTCTGCGAGATCAGAAAGCTCGTTGCCGACGGCGTGAGAGAAGTCATGCTTCTCGGCCAGAATGTAAACTCTTACGGAAAGACACTTCCCGAGCCGGTATCCTTCGCGCAGCTCCTTCATAAGGTCTGTGCGATCGAAGGACTCGACCGCGTGCGCTTTATGACTTCGCATCCGAAGGACCTGTCCGATGAATTGATCGAAGCCATGGCATCCGAACCGAAGCTCTGCGGACATCTTCATCTGCCGCTGCAGTCCGGAAGCTCCAGGCTTTTGAAGGTCATGAACCGGAGATATACGAAGGAAAGCTACCTTGCTCTGGTAGACCGGATCCGCGCGGCCGTACCGGATATTTCCCTTACCACCGATATCATCGTCGGATTCCCGGGAGAGACCGAAGAAGATTTTCAGGATACGCTCGATGTTGTACGGAAAGTCCGCTATGACAGCGCGTTCACCTTTATTTATTCCAAGCGTCACGGGACGCCGGCTGCCGTCATGGAGGATCAGGTTCCGGATGATGTGATCCAGGACCGCTTCGATCGTCTGCTGAAGATCGTGCAGGAGATCGGAAGAGAGCGCACGGCGCGTTTTGAAGGACAGACAAAGGATGTGCTCATCGAGCACATCAACGAGAAGGATCCCTCCCTCGTTACGGGACGAATGGACAACAATGCCGTTGTTCATGTGAAGGGCGACGCGTCCCTGATCGGACAGATCGTTCCTGTCCACCTGGATTCCTGCAGGGGATTCTATTATTACGGAACAATACAGAAGTGAGGTTGTGAAAAAATGCCGGTTTCACCGATGATGCAGCACTATTTGAAAACCAAAGAGGAGTACAAGGACTGTATCCTTTTTTACCGTCTCGGCGATTTCTATGAGATGTTTTTTGATGATGCAAAAACGGTCTCCGAGGAGCTGGAACTAACGCTGACCGGCAAGGACTGCGGCATGGAGGAGCGCGCGCCGATGTGCGGGATCCCCTTTCACGCGGCGGACAACTATATCACGAAGCTGATCGAGCGTGGGCATAAGGTTGCCATCTGCGAACAGATGGAGGACCCGAAGCAGGCGAAGGGGATCGTAAAGCGCGAAGTCATTCGTGTGGTGACACCGGGAACGATCCTTTCGGGCGATGAACTTGATGAGACAAAGAACAATTACATTATGTGCATCGTCTGCACCGCCGACCGGTACGGCATGTCCATCGCGGATATCACAACCGGACAATGCATGGTTTCGGAGACAGACGGAGAGCAGAAACTCATGGATGAGATCCAGAAATTCATGCCGGCAGAGATCATCTGCAACCAGGCACTGCTCGTTTCCGGCGTCGATGTGGACGATCTGCACGCAAGACTTCATATCGCGGTATCCGCGCTCGATGATTATTATTTTGATGACGCGTCCTGTACGAAGGTACTGCAGAAGCATTTCAAGACATCCACGCTGAAGGGCCTGGGCCTTTCTGATTTCAGCTGCGGAACGATCGCCGCCGGCGCTCTTTTCACCTATCTGTATGAGACGCAGAAGAACAATATGGACCAGATGACATCGATCTCGCCGTATTTCTCCGATCGTTTTATGCTGCTGGACAGTTCGACGAGGCGCAATCTGGAGCTTGTGGAGACGCTTCGTGAAAAGCAGAAGAGAGGATCTCTTCTCGGGGTACTCGACCGGACAAAAACGGCAATGGGTGCCCGTATGATGCGAAGCTTTATCGAGCAGCCTCTTATCGACAAGGAGGAAATCGAGAAACGTCTGTCCGCGGTCGGCGATCTGACGGACAGCCCTATGATCCGCGATGAGATCCGTGAATATCTGCAGCCCGTCTACGATCTGGAGAGACTGGCAAGCCGCATCACATATCAATCTGCCAATCCGCGAGATCTGATCGCCTTCAAGACCTCCCTTTCCATGCTTCCCTTTATCAGAGATCTGCTTAACGGATTCACGGGAGAGCTGCTGGCGAAGATCCGTGAGGATCTGGATCCGCTGGAGGACCTGTTTACCCTCATCGATCAGGCAATCATTGAAGATCCGCCGATGGCTATGAAGGAAGGCGGCATCATAAAG
>JAXJTA010000325.1:0-2167 GCA_036309825.1 Eubacterium sp.
CCGCATAGGCATCCTTGGCCTGTTCGTAAAAATCGAACCGGTCGATATACGTTACGGCATCTTTACCGCGTTCATCATGTCTGCTGACAATTTCCTCAAATTCATTCCATACCGGCGTCGGCAAGTCCTTCTGTTCTTCCGGTTTATCCATGATCATAACCGGCTTTTCCACGAAGGAATCAAGCGGAAACAGCGTGAGAATATCTTCCAGCAGTTCCGTCGCCCTATGCCCGTCACAGCGAATATTTATATGGTTTTTTGCATCAGCCACAGACTTTGCCGGAAAATTACAATCGCCGATCACAAGCCTGTCGCCATGTCCCATTTCATGAAGTACTTTTAACAATTCCGGAGAAATCCGGTCCGGAATACCTCTTAGCATACCCTTCTCCTTTCTCCCGCATAGAAAAACCACGCGGCTCCGATTATGAAACGAGGCTGCCGCATATGCTGCGACAGCCTCTGTCTTTATTGAGGTCTACCGCCTCCGCTGATCCCCAGTTTTTCTCTGGTTATTAATAATGCATCAATTTGCTCATCCGTAAATTTGTTGACATCATCACCAAAATACAACTTTGCCTTAAGTACCATTTCGGCCAGATACTCCAGAGATTCCATTCTCATATAAGCATCCATCATGTTATGTCTGCTCCATGTAAGGCAGCCGTGATTGCCGAGCAAAACAGCATTGTACTTTGCAACGTAGGGCGCGATAGCGTCGGGAACATCTGCAGATCCCGGGATCACGGTCTTCGCACACGGAACAACGCCCAACTGCACGACTCCCTCTGCCAGAATACGGCTGTCGATCGGTTTATTGGCAACGGCAAATAAGGTCGCGTGTTTCGCATGCGAATGTACCACAGCCCGAATCTCCGGATCTTCCACATAGGCACGCATGTGCATCTTCACTTCGCTGGACGGCTTATGTGTACCTTCCAGAATCTTCCCGCTCAGGTCCATCTTGACGAGCATATCTTCTGTCATATAACCCTTGCTCACACCCGTCGGTGTCGTCCAGAAGGTGTCCGGATCGACTTTGCAGCTGATGTTTCCATCATTGGAAGCCACAAAGCCTCTCTCGTACATTCTGCGGCCTACTTCCAGGATTTGCTCCCGGGCCTCTTTATCACTGGGATATAAATCAGACACGTTTCCCCCTCCTTACTCGATTCCGAGTTCTTTGAACGCTTTATCATAAGGAGCGTGGCAGAGCCCTTTTTCTGTGATAATACCTGTAATCAACTTGTGATCTGTAACATCAAATGCCGGATTGAATGTAGCGTCTACCTCTTCCGGTGCCATTGGTTCTGTGTACCACATGGATTTGATTTCGTTCGGATCGCGCATCTCGATCGGAATATCATCTCCGGTTGCTGTTTTCAGATCGATCGTAGAACTCGGAGCGCATACATAGAACGGAATTCCGTAGTGCTTCGCAATGATCGCCAGACCGCTTGTACCGATCTTGTTGGCCGCGTCACCATTTGCCGCAACACGATCGCATCCTACGAAGATCACCTTTACTCTGCCGGATTTCATCAGGAGAGAAGCCATGTTATCACACTGTACGGAAGTTGTGATTCCGGAATTTACCAGCTCGAAGGATGTCAGTCTCGCACCCTGCAGGAGGGGTCTTGTCTCATCGCAATATACATGCATATCCTCGCCCTTCCATCCGTGCTCCAGGGCGATATACATGGGTGCTGTCGCAGTACCGTACTTTGCTGTGGCAAGAGTACCCGCGTTGCAATGTGTCATGATGCCGATCTCCTGTCCCTCGACCTTGAGATCTTTGAGAATGGAATATCCGATCTCACCGATATTGCGGCTGATCTGAACATCTTCTTCACGGATATCCTCTGCCTCTTTGTAAAGGATCTCTTTAATCTCCGCGACAGTTTTGTCCGCGTTCTTCTGCACCGTTGCATCCATTCGATCCAGTGCCCAGAAAAGGTTAACGGCAGTCGGTCTGGAACTTGCCAGATAGTCTTTGTCCTTCTTAAAAGCACTGTAGAATGTATCATAGTCACTGTCCGGCAGAGCATTCGCCAGCACAGCGATGCCATAGGCTGCGGATACACCGATTGCCGGCGCTCCTCTGACTCTCAGTTTTTTAATTGCTTCGTAGATCTCCTCCGCTGTACGGATCTGAATTCTCTTGATC
>JAXJTA010000326.1:0-1997 GCA_036309825.1 Eubacterium sp.
AAGCGGAAACAGGACGTATTATGGCTGATATGTCTGAAAACGAAGATGTCGTAATTGCAAAAGGCGGCCGTGGCGGCTGGGGTAATGCACACTTTGCAACCCCGACACGTCAGACCCCGAGATTTGCTAAGCCCGGTACACCGGGTGAAGCTTTTGAGCTGCAGCTTGAGCTGAAGCTTCTCGCAGATGTCGGCCTTGTCGGCTTCCCGAATGTCGGCAAATCCACCTTCCTGTCCCGCGTCAGCAACGCGCAGCCGAAGATCGCCAATTACCAGTTTACTACATTAGTACCGAATCTCGGTGTCGTGGATATCGAAGGCTGCAATGGCTTTGTTATCGCCGATATTCCGGGACTGATCGAGGGCGCGTCGGAAGGAGCGGGGCTCGGACATGAGTTTCTCCGCCATATCGAGAGGACCCGCGTTCTGATCCATCTGGTCGACGCGGCCGGTGTGGAAGGACGTGATCCGATCGAGGATATCTACACGATCAATGAGGAACTGAAGAAGTACAATGCCGATCTGGAGCATCGTCCGCAGGTAATTGCCGCCAACAAGATCGACGTGATCTATACGGAAGAAGGCGAAGAGGATCCTGTCGAGAAGATCCGCAAAGAGTTTGAACCAAAGGGCGTCCGCGTCTTCCCGATCTCCGCGGCAACGGGGAAAGGTATCAAAGAACTTCTGTATTATGTGCAGAACGTTCTGGACGAGATCCCGAAGGAGCATCAGATCTTCGAGCCGGAATTTGATCCGGAGATCGAGATCGCCATCAATGATCTTCCGTATACGGTTGAAAAATCCGCTTCCGAGGCCGATACTTATATTGTAGAGGGACCGAAGATCGAAAAGATGCTGGGATATACAAATCTTGATTCCGAGAAGGGCTTCCAGTTCTTCCAGAATTTTATGAAAGATAACGGCATCCTTGAAGAACTTGAGAAGGCCGGCATCAAGGAGGGTGATACCGTACGCATGTACGATCTTTCCTTCGAATATTTCAAGTAAGAATCACCGGAACGGAGGACAAAGCGATGGATCCGGAAACAATCTGGGGGAGCATGCCCGACACGCTCCGCACGACCTTTACCTATCACGGGCACAGCGATCAGGCAGCCGATTACGGCGAGCCGGTCAAAATGCCTCCCTATAACATCTATACGAGCCGCGCGGAATACGAGTGGGACAACATCCGCTTCACCTCCAAAAGAGAATGGTTCCTTGCGCCCCGTAACGCGCATCTGCTCGTTTTTCGGCAGACGATCGAACCGATGGCCGACTGCGACTTTACGATCGTCAATACGATGAATAGCGAAACTCTTGCGGCAGGCTGGACCGTCCTCGATTACCTCGAACAGGAGAACAACTCCTGCGGTCTTCTTCTTCAGGGACCGGATGGCAGGCGGACCGCTCTTTGTGAAACTTCCCAGATCATGTCTTTTTCGATCCGGGTGCAGGAGACAAGGGAAAGGGTAACACGCAGCATTGCTGTGACTGCCTTCGAAGAAAGTCCGGTCAAACTGGAAAAATACATTTCCCGCCATACCGATGAGGAAGAGGATTATATAGAGCGCGCTTTCCGGGAATGCAGGGAGGCATCAAAGATCCGCTTTGACGATCTGCGCGGACGTGCATGAGAGATGTGGGCAAAATCAGAGCAATTACACGACACCCTATCGTCGATCCACACATTATCCGGCTGCGAATATAGAAATACCCGGAAGAAACAGGAGATATAAAAAATATGAACAGTAAGCAGCGAGCTTATTTAAAGAGCCTTGCGATGAAGGAAAACAGTATCATCAATATCGGAAAGGGCGGTGTTACACCGGAGCTCACAGAGCTCGTCAGAGAGGCGATCACAGCCCGTGAACTAATCAAGATCAATATTCTGCAGAACTGCATGGATGATCCGAAAGAAATGGCACAGACACTTTCCGAAAGAACCAAGTCCCAGATCGTTCAGATCATCGGCAAAAAGATCGTTCTTTATAAAGA
>JAXJTA010000327.1:0-20112 GCA_036309825.1 Eubacterium sp.
GATCAAGAAGGATTATCCGGAGATTCCGTCCTGCGAGACCTTTGAAGACCTGATGAAACTCATCAAGGGCGCGATGGACTGAGATTCACTGCCTGTAAATCAGATAATTTTACAGCAAGTGATTTTAAAACAAGTAATTTAAACAAGTGATTTTAAACAAGTGATCTTATAGAGCGAAAAAGGAACCGCAGGTGAGCGGTTCCTTTTTTGCTTTATCGTCCCATGTAATATAGTGTTCATTCGCCTGTGGTCATTCGCCTGTGGTCAGCAGCGAATTACCGGGCAGCTTTTTTATTTGCAAAGCTTGGAGACGACCTGATTGATCAGTTTGCCGTCCGCCTTCCCTTTCAGCTCCGCCATGACGGCCTTCATGATCTGGCCGCGGTTCTTGGTGGCAATGACATCCGCGAATTTTTCTGTGAGGATCTTCTCGATCTCTTCTTCCGAAAGCATCTTCGGCGCGTATTCTCCGATAATGTCCAGACGGGTCTTGTATTCTGCCTTTAGTTCGGCTCTGTCATCCGGGCATGCTTCGAACTGCTCTTTTGCGGCGCGAAACTCTTTCATGATGGCGCGGCCTACGATCTCTTCTGTAATGTTGTCGCGGCTTCCTTCGTCAATGGCGATTTTTTTCGCACCGGACACAAGGGCGGCGATCGTATCCTTGCGGACTTTATCGTGCGCCTTCATGGCGGCAATCATTTCTTTCTGTAATTTTCCAAATTCCATAGTAATCAGCCTCCTGTATTTTTTTGAGCATATTGGCACAGCCCTGCCTGCTGCCAACCTGTGATCAACAGGATAGATCTTTAGCAAAACATCGATAACCGGCGGGCGTGCGACTTTATGTCCATTATAGCACGATGTATGCATCGCGAAGCGGTTTTGTGGATTTATGCTCTTCCGATGTAAAAGATGTAAAAAGGATAGTATCCATGTGGTATTATAAAACTAATAAATAATGCGGAAGGGACAATACCAGATGAGATATAAAATCGACAGATTATCACACATGCCGGCCTATATGCAGCTTTATATTCATATGCGGGAGGATATCGTGAACGGGATCTACCCATACGGAACACGCCTGCCGTCGAAACGGTTCATCGCCGCGGAAATAGGCATCAGTCTCGTAACGGTGGAGCATACCTACGCGATCCTGGTCGATGAAGGCTATGTGGAGACCAGACAGAGAAGCGGATATTTTGTCATTTACAGGGAAGCGGATCTGGTACCCGTCGGCGGGGCAGAAACCGCAGAGGCGGAATATAGAAAAGACGCGCCTGCATTTGGAAGGGCGGAAGAGAGTGAGGAGGATGAAATGCCTTTCACGGTTCTCGCCCGCACGATGCGCCGCGTGATCTCCCTTCGAGGGGAGGATATTCTGGTCAAATCCCAGGGAAGCGGTATCCCGGAACTTCGCGAGGCGATCGCTTCTTATCTTCTGCGGAGCCGCAATATCCGGATCAAGCCGGAACAGGTCGTTATCGGTTCCGGCGCGGAATATCTGTACAGCCTGATCGTGCAGCTCCTCGGCCGCGACCGCCTGTACGCACTGGAAGATCCTTCTTATGAAAAGATCCATCGTATGTATACCGCCAACGGCGCAGAGTGTGAGATGCTCGCCATGGGGCCGGAGGGGATCCGGTCGGAAGCCCTGGCAAGGTCGAAGGCGCAGATCCTCCACGTCACGCCGTTCAATAGCTATCCGAGCGGGATTACCGCTACGGCATCCAAGCGCCGCGAATATATCCGTTGGGCAAAGGAGCGCGGAGGCGTCATCATAGAGGATGATTTCGATTCGGAATTCACGATCTCCACAAAGACTGCGGACACACTTTTCTCCCTGGAGCCGGAACGGACCGTCATTTACCTGAATACCTTTTCCATGACGGTCGCGCCATCGATGCGAATCGGTTATATGATCCTTCCGGAGCAGATGATCGAGCGCTTCCGTGAGACGATCGGCTTCTATTCCTGTACCGTTTCTACTTTTGAGCAGTATGTGCTGACCGAATTGATCAACAGCGGCGATTTCGAGCGGCATATCAACAGCGTGCGCCGCCGTCGCCGGAAAGCACAGCAGAACTGACTGCGGCCCGGCGGAAAATTACCGGCGTCTTAGCAGTGGATCTTCCGGAAAAATGCGCTGTCCGGTTCGAAGGGCAGGCGGAATTCATTGCCGATCCGGTTCAGTTCCTGCGTCTTGATCAGTAGCAGATTGATATCAACGTGAAGATCGCGCGCGATCTCCGACACATCATAGCCTGCGTAGATCCGGTCGAGAACATCCTTGTCGTCCAGCAGAAGATGGGCGGCAAAGGCATTGGCTTCATATTCGGTTTTGTCTTTCATATTGAACAGGGTGAACTCCTGCAGCAGGCCGTTGGCGGCAAGCGGGCGGTGCAGCCGGTCGTGGCCGATCTCATGGGCCAGAACCATCCGCGTCATTTCTTCATCCATACGGTCGTTGAGAAAAATAAAGCGGTGGCGCCAGCGGCAGGTATACATACCGAGCAGCTCGGTATAGCGGTCGGAAAAAACAACGTCGATCCCGAGTTCTTCGGCGGTCTGCAGCAGATCATGCGCCGGGGAAAGCTTTCTCACCTCGGAGGCCCTGTCATATATTGTACGGGAATCTATCAAGATCCATCCCTCCGTTTACATGGCTTCGTTCTTATCCGTGCGATACTTTGCGGGCGTGTATTTCCTGCGGTTCTCATCCTTTGCGCGCCAGTAGGCATCCTGCAGGTCGCGCATCACGGCATCCTTATCCTCTTCGGACAGTTCGCCGCCGGCAAAAAGGCCGCCGAGCTCATTGACCAGAAGACCCGCCTGTCTGCGGCCGCGGCTTCCGCCTTTGGCGCCTGCCTCCATAATGAAGGCGTCATCGGCGGAGATCAGGTCTTCGGAATCCACGCCGAGGATCCCGGCAAGTTCCCCGTACAGGGCGCGGCGCTTGGGGTAGCGCCCTTCCGATTCCCATCCGCGGACGGTGCGAAGGGTCACGCCGGCCTTGTCCGCAAGCTCCGCCTGTGTCAGGTTATTTTTTCTTCTCAGATAACGAATCTTTTCTCCGAATGTCATTTTCAACTCCCATCTTTCCTCTTGACAAACGATAATGAGGAATCTATACTTCACGGCATAAGAGGAAATTTAATTTCCCTTATCGTAAGGGATTTTCCCCTTTTTGTCAAGAGGAAAGCGATAAGAGGAAAATTGAACTTTGATTCAAAGAACAGTCAAAGAACAACGGCACGGATAAGGAATAAAGGAATGTAAGGGAGTGAGGACAATGCGTACGATTTTACATTCCGATATGAACAGCTGCTACGCGACGATCGAGCTGCTGTACCACCCGGCGCTCCGGGGAAAGCCCATGGCGGTCGGCGGTGATCCGGAAAGCAGGCACGGGATCGTGCTGGCGAAGAGCCAGGAGGCGAAGAAGGCGGGAGTGAAGACGGGGATGGCACTCTGGCAGGCGAGGCAGGTCTGCCCGGGGATCATCTTTGTGCCGCCGCATTACGACCGGTATCTGCGTTTTTCCCGGCTGGCACATGAGATCTATGCGGATTATACAGACAAGCAGGAGGCCTTCGGTATCGATGAGTGCTGGCTGGATGTAACGGAGAGCATCGGGATCAAGGGTGACGGGACCGCGATCGCGGAGGAGATCCGGCAGCGGATGAAGGCGGAGCTCGGCGTGACGGTCAGCATCGGCGTCAGCTGGAACAAGATCTTCGCGAAATTCGGCTCGGATTACAAGAAGCCGGACGCGGTGACGGAGATCACACCGGAGAACTACCGGGATATCGTCTGGCCGCAGCCGGCGGAGGATCTGCTGTATGTGGGACCGGCAACAAAGAGAAAACTGAGGAACGTCGGCATCCGTACGATCGGCGAGCTGGCACAGACGGATCCGGCTTTTCTGAGACGGATGCTCGGAAAGGCGGGGCTGATCCTCTACGCATTCGCAAACGGAGAGGACCGGACTCCGGTGAGCCCGGAACATACGCCGGTTCCGATGAAAAGCATCGGCAACGGGATGACTGCGCCGCGGGACATCGTCAACGATGAGGATGCCTCGATCATCCTGTACCTGCTGGCGGAAAGTGTGGGCGCGCGGCTCCGGGAGAATAACTTTGCGGGCTACGTGGTCGAAGTCTGGGTCCGGGATACGGAATTATACGGTTTTACGAAGCAGCATCGTATGGCGGCGCCGACCAACATCACGTCGGAGATCGCCGAGGAGGCGATCCATATTTTCCACGAGGCCTGGGGATGGAAGAAGCCGCTTCGAAGTCTGGGGATCCGCGTGACGAAGCTCGTGCCGGACAACGCGCCCTGGCAGATCGGCCTGTTTGTGAGCCCGGCGGACCGGGACCGCCTGCAGCGGCTGGATTCCGCGATCGATGATATCCGTCGCAGATATGGCTATCATGCCGTGCAGCGGGGGCTCATGCTGAAGGACAGGCACCTGTCCGCACTGAACGCGAAGAGTGATAATGTGATCCACCCGCACGGCTACATGGAGCGCGGCAACCGAACGGGAGTGGAGGAGATGTTCGGATGACAGGCGGAAGCGAAATGGATATTTATGCGATGCATGGGAGCAGAGGAGAGATATAAATGATATATAACGAGAAAATTACACTGGAGAGGGAGGATTCGGCGCTTTCCGAGCAGCCGGACAAGATCTATGTCGATGTGACGGCCGTTTTTTCCAGAGAAGGATCGCTGACGCCTTCGGAGATGGTCTGGACGGACGGCAGGCGCTATGCTGTCGACCGCGTTCTGCGCGTGCAGCGCGAGGCTAGCAGAAAGGCGGGAGGCACGGGAATCTGCTATACCTGCATGATCCGCGGGAACAGGGTACGACTTTTCTATGAAGAGAATTTTCGCTGGTTCGTGACTAGGAAATCCTGATATGGTACAATATAAGTACTATGGTTAAAAACGGGCGGAGTATCCGGCGTTGTGATGAGCAGATGCGGAGGTAGGGAATTATGTATAAAGACGGACTTGTCTGGATGGCAGATACGGAAAACGGGGAACACATCAATCTGATCCCCAAAATGGCGAACCGGCACGGCCTGATCGCCGGTGCTACGGGCACCGGCAAGACGATTACACTGAAGGTAATGGCTGAAGCGTTCAGCGACATGGGCGTTCCGGTCTTCATGGCTGATGTAAAGGGTGATCTTGCCGGGACGATGGCTGCCGGTGAGGACAGCGAAAATATGCAGAAGAGGATCGCGAAGTTCCATCTGGATGAGGCCGGATTCGCATACCAGGGATATCCGGTCACGCTGTGGGATCTGTTCGGAGAGAAGGGAATTCAGCTTCGGACGACGATCTCCGAGGTGGGACCGCTCCTTCTGGCACGCATCCTGAACCTCAACGATCTGCAGTCCGATATTCTGACGATCGTTTTCAAGATCGCCGATGACAGAAACCTTCTGCTGATCGATACCAAGGATCTGAAGGCAATGCTGAACTTCTGCGACGAGAATAAGGCGGAACTGCAGGCGGATTACGGCCGCATCAGCAGTGCGTCGATCGGCGCGATCACCCGTGCCGTTGTCGCGCTGGAGATGGCCGGGGCCGATGTATTTTTCGGCGAGCCGGCACTCAATATCGCAGACTGGCTGGTCAGAGATCCGGACGGAAAGGGCATGATCAATATCCTCGACAGCGAGAGCCTGATCAATAACGGCAAGCTGTATTCCACCTTCCTGCTCTGGCTGATGAGCGAACTTTTCGAGAGCCTGCCGGAAGTCGGTGATATGGAGAGACCGAAGCTGGTTTTCTTCTTCGACGAAGCGCATCTCCTCTTTGATGACGCGTCTCCGCTCCTTCTGGACAAGATCGAGCAGGTCGTGAAGCTGATCCGTTCCAAAGGCGTCGGTATCTATTTTGTTACGCAGAATCCGAGAGATATTCCGGACGGTGTTCTGGCGCAGCTCGGCAACAAGGTGCAGCACGCTCTGCATGCCTATACGCCGGCTGATCAGAAGGGGCTGAAGGCCGCGGCGGATTCCTTCCGCGTCAACCCGGAGTTCCGCACGATCGATGTGCTGCAGACTCTGGGAACGGGCGAGGCACTGATCTCCTTCCTTGATGAGAAGGGCGCTCCGGCGATCGTTCAGAAGGCGTATGTCCTGCCTCCGAAGAGCCGCATGGGCGTGATCACCGATGCCGAGAGAGATTCGTCCATCAAGGGCAGTCTCCTGTACAGCCGTTACGCGGAAGGGTATGATCCGGATTCCGCGTATGAATTCCTGCAGAGAAAGGGCCTTGCCGAGCAGGCGGAGGCGGAAAAACAGGCTGCCGAAGAGGCAGCGGCGGAAGAAGCCCGCAAGAAAGCAAAGCTGACAGCTGCGGAGGAAGCGGAGTATCGCCGTGAGCTGGAAAAGCTTCACAAAGAGGAGGCGGCCAAGGAAAAGGAAATGGCTGCCTATGCAAAGGAAGCCGCGCGCCAGCAGGCTGCCGCACAGAAGGAAGCGGAGAAGAGAGAACGGACAAAGAAACGCCAGATCAAGAGTGTCGGAAAGACCGTTGCGGGAACCGTCGGCCGTGAGGTCGGCAAGCAGGTCGGCAAATCGTTTGGTTCCTTCGGCAAGAAACTGGGCGGAAATGTGGGCGCAAGTCTCGGAAGAGGATTGCTCGATACGCTGTTCCGCATCTGAAATTATCGAGAGGAAAGTTACAGGCATGGATACTGCGCAGCAGAAGGATAAACAGAATACAGGGCAGGAAAAATTTGCCGAGCGAGACAGACTGTCCGGACAGATTCTGGAATATACCAGACAGAAGCTGATGACGGCCATGCCTTACTTCAACAAAGCGGTCCTCCAGATGCCGGCGGTCTATTATGAGCCGGCCGATCCGGAAGAGATCCGGGACAAAGGGGAACGCGTGAGGACAAGCGCCGTTGATACGGGCGGCTACATGGAGGAACTTCCGCCGGGCTTCGGAACGAACGGCATGTATATCTACTGCAGTTCCGATGAGGTGATCCGTCTCTTCCGGGAGGAACGGGAAAGTCTTCCGCGATTGTATCTTCATATGATCTTCCACTGCCTGTTCGCGCATCCGTTCCGCTATTCGAGTCTGAATCGCGTCTATTGGGATTTCGCGGCAGACGCGGCGGTCGAGAACGCGATCATTGAGTGCCGTCTGAAGGAACTGGAGATGCCGGAGGACTGGGAGATCCGGAATGCCCTGCACGGTATCCTCCGCAAGACGGAAAAACTTACCGCGGAGCGGATCTACCATTACATGCTGAAGCACCCGGACGAGGCGGAGAGAATGCTCGAGGACGCGCCCCTTTTTCACAGGGACCTGCATCAGTTCTGGATGCTGGAGAATGTCCTCCGTGAGGAGATGATCATTCGGAACGGCGGCGAGACGCTCGGCCAGAAATGGCGGAGGATCAGCGACGGCGTGCAGACCAGCATGGAAGCCTTTGACAAGAACCAGTCGGAGACATCGGGCAATCTGAAAAAAGTTTTTCGCGAGACCTTCCTGAAGACGGAGAGCTATTCGGAGTTTTTGCGAAAGTTCGCGGTCAGCACCGAAGAAGTGCACGTCAATGACGATGAGTTCGACTATATCTATTATACATACGGTATGAATCTGTACCGCAACATGCCCTTGATCGAGCCGCTGGAGTACAGAGAGACGCAGAAGATCAATGATTTCGTAATTGCGCTGGATACATCCGGATCCTGTCAGGGACGGACGGTGCGGAACTTCCTGCATAAGACATGGAACATTCTGAAGAATACCGAGACCTTTGCGGAGAAGATGAATCTGCACATCATACAGTGTGACAGCGAGATCCAGTCGGATGTGAAGATCACGAACCAGGCGGAATTCGATCAATATATGTCGGAGATCGAGATCTCCGGAGCAGGCGGAACCGATTTCCGGCCCGTCTTCGAACGGGTGGACCGGATGGTGGCGCAGGGAGAATTCACGCACCTGCGGGGACTGCTCTATTTTACGGACGGCTACGGGACGTTCCCTGCCAGAAGACCGGAATTCAAGACGGCCTTCGTTTTTATCCGGGAAGGGTTTGAGATCCCGAAGGTTCCCGCGTGGGCGATCCGGACCGTGCTCCGGGCTGACGAACTGGGATGACGCGCGACAGGGCAGCCGGCGCAGATAAGAAAATATATAACAAGCAAGGAGAAACAAGGTGAATATACAGGAAGCAAAGCAGCAGATCGAACAGGCAGTCAGCGTATACCTGATGAAAGACGGATTCGGCAATTACCGTATTCCGCTCGAGAGACAGAGACCGGTCTTTCTGATCGGCGCGCCGGGTATCGGAAAAACCGCAATTATGGAGCAGATCGCAAAGGAACTGGATATTTCCCTCGTTTCTTATTCTATGACGCATCACACCAGACAGAGTGCGCTGGGCCTTCCGTTCATCGTGCACAAGAACTACCAGGGCGAATCCTACAATGTATCCGAGTATACGATGAGTGAGATCATCGCGTCCGTTTACGAGAACATGGAAAAGAGCGGCAAGAAGGAGGGCATCCTTTTCCTTGACGAGATCAACTGTGTGTCAGAGACGCTGGGACCGTCCATGCTGCAGTTTCTGCAGTACAAGACCTTCGGTAATCATCAGATCCCGAAGGGCTGGATCGTTGTCACGGCCGGAAATCCGCCGGAATACAACCGTTCCGTGCATGAATTCGATGTCGTGACGCTCGACCGTCTGAAGGTGATCGAGGCGGAGCCGGATTACCTGACATGGAAAAACTATGCCGAAAAGGTCGGCATTCATAAATCGATCCAGACCTATCTGGATATCAAGCCGGATGATTTCTACGAGATCGAGACGACTGTCGACGGCAAAAACTATGTGACCGCCCGCGGCTGGGAGGATCTGTCCGAGACGATCTACCTGTATGAGGAAAAGGGCTATGCGGTAGATGAGACACTCATTAGCCAATATATCCGTCATCCGCGTATCAGCAGCGAGTTTTCTACCTATTACAAGCTGTATACCAAATATCGCAAGGATTACAAGATCCACGACATCCTGCACGGAAACGCGGGGCAGGAGATCATCGAGCGGGCGAAGAATGCGTCGTTTGATGAGCGGATCACGCTGATGGGCCTTCTGACAGAGGCGCTTCTTCCGGCACTTCGTGCCAATGTTTATGAGGAAAATGCGCTTCGCTTCCTGCTCCCGAGATTAAAGGAGATCCGTGAAGACAGAAAGGCGGACCGGGCACCGTCCGTATCCGAGCTGCTCACGATCCGTATGCAGAAGGATCAGATGAATATGAAGGAACTGGCGGCTGCCAACGGCCTCACCGATGCGGAGAGACATCTGCGCCAGTATCCGATCGCCTTTGCGGAGGAAGTTCTGAAGAAGTTCCGACTGGAGAAGCCGGCGGGGTCCGAGAAGGAATTCGAGATCCTCAAGGGAATGTTTGATGCGCGTGTGAAGGCGCTGCAGGCAGACACCGCGGATCTGCGCGACCAGATCGGCAATCTGTTCCGCTTCACGGAAACGTGCTACGAAGACGGCAATGAGATGCTGATCCTTGTGACGGAACTGACCGTGAACAACTCCAGTGCGCAGTTCCTTGCGCGTCACGGCAGCGATGAATACTTCCGCTACAGCGAGAAGTTCATGCTTTCCGAGCGCGAGAAAAAAATCGAAAAGAGTCTGAATGATGCAGAACTTTCAATCTGAGAGAACAAAGGATGGGGTCCGCCTGCTCCGCTACACCGGTGATGAGACGGATATCCGCATCCCGAAAGAAGTAACGGAGATTGCCGCAGATGCGTTTTCCCTGTGCAATGCGGAGACGGTCACACTGGAAAAGACGGGAACCAGAATCGTATTTCCCACAGAGAATCCGTACCTGATGATCGATCTGATGGCCGGCTTCGGAAAAAACGGAAAGCTCTACGATTTTTCAACCTATGATGACTCTCTGGACAGTACCTGGCTTGATGCCAGAAGAATCGAGATGATCTGCACCAGACTTCTCTATCCGGAGGATCTGGATGCGGACAAGGCCGAAGAGCTGCGCGGCAGGATCACCCGTAAACTCGATGAGATCCTGAAGACGCTGGCATCCTCCAGAAATATGCGCGTGCTGAAGCTGATCGCGGAATGCGGTTTTTTCAAAAACGACAATGTGGACATCTGCATCGCCCGCTTCCAGCAGCTCGGTGAACGGGAAATGATGGCGTGGCTGATGAAGTGGAAGGACCGGACCTTCGGCATGGAGGAGTTCGATTTTTCTCTCTGAAACCACGATTCGAATTTCAAAAAAATAAAATCTGTACTTTGCAAGTCGGTGTGAAGTGGTTATACTCAGAATGGTGGTCAGACCGGACCACGAAAAGGACATCATTGACAGCTGCACATATATAGGAGGTTTCTATGGGAGGATTTTTTGGCGTTGCATCGCATGAAGATTGCGTATTTGACCTGTTTTACGGTACAGATTACCATTCGCATCTGGGCACACGCAGAGCCGGAATGGTCGTTTATGACAAGGAAAAAGGCTTTGATCGCGCGATCCACAACATTGAAAGCTCTAATTTCAGACCGAAATTTGAGAAAGATATCCAGCACATGGCAGGAAACATCGGTATCGGCTGCATTTCCGATTACGAGCCGCAGCCGCTGATCGTGCGCTCTCATCACGGTACATACGCGCTGACAACGGTCAGCAAGATCAACAATACGGCAGAGATCACCGACATGCTCTTCAAGAACGGATACTCTCATTTCCTTGAGATGAGCGGCGGTGAGATCAACCCGACGGAGCTTGTCGCGTCGATCATCAACCAGAAGGAGACGATCGTTGAAGGTATTCAGTACGCACAGGATCTGATCAAAGGGTCCATGACTCTTTTGCTGATGACAAAAGAGGGCATCTATGCGGCAAGAGACAAGATGGGTCGCACGCCGGTGCAGATCGGCCACAAGGAGGGAAGCTACTGCGCATGCTTCGAGAGCTTCTCTTATCTGAATCTCGGCTATCAGGCAGAGAAAGAACTCGGCCCTGGAGAAATTGACTTCATCACACCGGATGGCATCGAGATGCTCGTAGAGCCGCAAAAAGAGATGCGGATCTGTACATTCCTCTGGATCTATTACGGATATCCGGCATCTTCTTATGAGGGTCTTAATGTAGAAGCTGTTCGTTACGGCTGCGGAACCAAGCTGGCAGAGCGTGATCTCCGCCGTGGAAATATTCATCCCGACTGCATCGCCGGCGTACCGGATTCCGGTATCGCGCATGCCGTCGGTTACTCCAACCGCTCGGGTGTTCCGTACTCCCGTCCGTTCGTAAAATATACACCGACCTGGCCGCGTTCCTTTATGCCGCCGTTCCAGAGTAAGCGTGATCTGATCGCGAAGATGAAACTGATCCCGATTCATGAGCTGATCGACGGAAAGAGCCTGCTGCTGATCGATGATTCCATCGTTCGAGGCACGCAGCTTCGTGAGACGACGCAGTATCTGTATCAGAGCGGAGCGCGCGAAGTGCATATCAGACCGGCATGTCCGCCGCTGGTATACGGCTGTAAGTATCTGAACTTCTCCCGTTCCAACTCGGAGGACGAGCTGATCACCAGAAGAAAGATCCAGATGCTCGAAGGAACCAGGAACCTGTCACAGGAAGTCCTGGAGAAATACACCGACCCGGATTCCGACCAGTATCATGCAATGCTGGAAGAGATCCGTAAGGAGCTTACCTTCACATCGCTGCATTTCCATCGTCTGGACGATATGATCGATGCTCTGGATATCGATCCGTCCAAACTCTGCACTTACTGCTGGAGCGGAAAAGAATAAACAATGCATTAATGTATCAAGGGGGAAAAATACATGGCAATCAATCCAATGCAGCTGATGAAATTAAAAGGCAGATGGGATCTGTTCAGAAAAGATCATCCGAAGTTCGTATCGTTTTTCGGTGCGGTAGGAGCTGCCGGCCTTCAGGAAGGAACGGTTCTCGAGGTGAAGTTCACATCTCCCGACGGAAAAGAGACCGTGACCAATATGAAGCTGAATGCCAATGATCTGGAGACCATCAGTATGGTCAGATCTGCGCTCGGAAGGAAATAATGACCAGAGGGAACCGCTGCGCCGGAAAGGTGCGGCGGTTCTTTGCTGTGGAGATGCTGCGGCGAGATGCCGCGGGGAGATGCCGTGGAGGAAGTATGATCTATATCGGAAATCATGTATCCGTGTCGGCGGGATATGCCGGCATGGGAAAGGAAGAATTGAAACTCGGGGGCAGCACGTTCGCGTTCTTTCTGCGTAATCCGCGCGGAGGCAAAGCAAAGGATGCAGCGGAGGAGGACATTGATGGACTGCGGAAGCTCCTGACAGAGAATTCCTTCGGGCCGCTTGTGGCGCACGGCGCTTATACCATGAATATCTGCGCGGCGAAGGAAGAAGTGCGGACCAAGGCGGAAGGACTCTTCTATGATGATCTTCTGCGGATGCAGGCGCTTCCCGGCAACTATTACAATTTCCATCCCGGCTGCCACGTCGGTCAGGGAACGGAAGAGGGGATCCGCATCATTTCCGCAACGGTGCGGGACGCGATCGACCGCGTCCGCTCGGAGACCGGTGATTTTCGGACCAAAGTTCTTCTGGAGACGATGGCGGGAAAGGGAAGTGAGATCGGCGGAACCTTCGAGGAGCTGCGCCGGCTCCTGGATGGCATCGATCTTCCGGAGGATACGGAAGTCTGCCTCGATACCTGCCATGTATGGGACGGCGGCTATGATATCAGAGAGCATCTCGATGATGTCCTTGAGGAATTTGACCGGGTGATCGGGCTGGACCGCCTCTTTGCGATTCACCTAAACGACAGCAAAAACGTCCTGGCTTCGCATAAGGATCGCCACGAGAAGCTCGGCGAGGGCGCGCTTGGCGAAGAAGCTTTGAAGGCTGTCGTGCAGCATCCGGCACTGCAGGGAAGACCCTTTATTCTGGAAACACCGAACGACGACGAAGGGTACAAAAAAGAGATCGCGCAGGTGCGGGGCTGGATGCGGATGTAGGCGCAGAGCCGGGTCCGGATTTCTTGACATGCAACTGCAGATTCAGTATTATTATTTTGTATGAAATTCAGTATTTTTTCTCATTTTTTTGGGCGGAAAGGACGGAACAAATATGTATCAGGACGATTATAAACGCTGGTTAGAGGCGGATCTTATCGACTTTGATCTGAAGAAGGAACTGCAGGATATTGAAGGAGATGACGAGGCGATCAAAGACCGTTTTGCTGTTGCCCTTCAGTTCGGCACCGCAGGACTGCGCGGAACACTCGGCGCAGGTACGAACCGTATGAACATCTGGGTAGTCAGACAGGCTACACAGGGCGTCGCTGACTGGGTAAAAACGCAGGGCGGCACACAGACTGTTGCCATCAGCTATGACAGCCGTCTCAAAGGATGGAATTTCGCGAGAGAAGCGGCAGGCGTTCTGGCTGCCAACGGAATCAGCGTTCGCATTTATGATGAACTGATGCCCGTGCCGGCGCTCAGCTTCGCAACCAGATATTATAAGTGCAATGCCGGCATCATGGTTACAGCATCCCATAACCCGGCAAAATACAACGGCTACAAGGCATATGGCCCGGATGGCTGCCAGATGACAGACGATGCGGCAGCGGTCGTTTATGATTCCATTCAGAAGACCGACGTTCTGACCGGCGCGAAATATATGTCCTTCGCGGAAGGCGTTGAGAAGGGTCTGATCCGTTTTGTCGGAGAGGATTGCAAGGACGCTCTCTATGAAGCGATCGAATCCAGACAGGTTCGTCCGGGTCTGTGCAAGACAGCCGGACTGAAGCTTGTTTACTCACCGCTGAACGGAACCGGTCTGGTACCGGTTACCCGCGTTCTGCGTGATATCGGTATTGAGGACATCACGATCGTAAAAGAGCAGGAGTATCCGAACGGATATTTCACGACCTGTTCTTATCCGAATCCGGAGATCTTCGCTGCCCTTGAGAAGGGACTTGAACTGGCGAAGGAAGTCGGCGCGGACCTCATGCTTGCGACCGATCCGGACGCAGACCGTGTGGGCATCGCCATGAAGTGCCCGGATGGTTCCTATGAGCTGGTTTCCGGAAACGAGATGGGCGTTCTTCTGCTGGATTACATCTGTGCCGGCCGTATTGAGAAAGGCACGATGCCGAAGAATCCGGTAGCTGTTAAATCCATTGTTTCCACACCGCTTGCGGATCTCGTTGCACAGCACTACGGTGTTGAGCTTCGTCACACGCTGACGGGCTTCAAGTGGATCGGCGATCAGATCGCACAGCTGGAAGAAGCCGGTGAAGTAGACCGCTTCATCTTCGGTTTCGAGGAGAGCTACGGTTACCTCGCAGGCCCGTATGTACGTGACAAGGATGCCGTTATCGGCTCCATGCTGATCTGTGAAATGGCAGCTTACTACCGCAGCATCGGCTCCTCCATCAAGCAGCGTCTCGAGGAGATCTATGCCGAGTACGGCCGCTTCCTGAACCAGGTAGACAGCTTTGAGTTCCCGGGACTTTCCGGTATGGACAAGATGGCTGGCATCATGAACGACTTCCGCAACGATCCGCCGAAGGATTTTGCGGGTAAGGCAGTCGTATCCGTAACGGATTACACCAAGCCGGAGGAGACAGGCCTTCCGAAGGCAAACGTTCTGATCTACGGACTGGAGGACGGTTCTTCCGTTGTTGTTCGTCCGTCCGGCACTGAGCCGAAGATCAAGACCTATTTCACGACCAAGGGCAAAGATCTTGCAGAGGCACAGGCAGAGAAAGACAAACTCGCCGAAGCACTGAAACCGATCTTCGCATAAAAGAGATTGAAGCAGCGTTTTTTCCGATCCGGAAGGAACGCTGCTTCTTGTATTTTCTACAGAGAAATGGTATGTTAATTGCAACTTAACGTTTTCAGTGCCGCGATGAGCGGGTAAAAGAGAATCAGGTGCGAATCCTGAGCGATCCGGTCACTGTAAGCAGCGAGTATCACGGACAGGTTATCCATTGTATCGGGACAAGCCGGTATGAGAAGGAGTCCGTTGATGCGCTTGAGCTGTAAGTCAGGAAACCTGCTGAAAATGATCAGGGAATATGCTTCCGAAGAAAGCAGAGAGCCAAAAAGCATCCGGCGCAGATGAAAAAACGTCAGGGTGTCTGTTTTTGTGTATCTGATCTGCTTTCCGATGGGGAAGCAGATTTTTTTGTAGCGCAAGAAGGCTGCAAGAAAATGTCGCAACAGCGATTTCCGCGGCCGGGATCCGCGGGGGAGAGGAGCAATCAGATATGAAGAAACAACAGGTACTGGCAGTATTACTTTCTGCCGCGATGATGCTGGGAGCGGCGCCGGTCTATGCGGCCGACGGTATGACGGAGAACCTGACACGGCCCGCAGCCGTTGAGGAAACGGGAGAAACAGGGAGCACAGCCGTTGAAGCCGGAGAAGAGACTTCCGAAAAAACAGCAGCGGATCAGACTGCGAATCAGGGGGCGGAAAATGTCACGGAAAACGCGACGGATAAAACCGCAGCAAAAGCTGCAGATCAGACTGTAGATGAAACAGCAAATAAAACCGCGGACAAAACGGCGGATAAAACTGCAAATAAGACAGCGAATAGAACCTCGGATGATGTGAACGCGAAGACGACCGCGAAGACCGGAACATCCAAAAAGGCACCGGCAAAAGCACCGGCAGGGGATACGGCGGCATCGGCAGAGGATCCCTGCGTAGACGTGGATAACTCCACAACACTGAAGGACGGAACCTATGAAGTGGATTCCTTCACCTGGTCCGGCGGATCGGGTAAGGTAACGATCAGCTGTGATGAGATTAAGGTGTCGGACGGCAAAGCGACCGCACACGTGATCTTCAGCAGTTCGAAATATACACAGGTCCGCGTAGGAAGCTTCACGGCGCAGACAGCCGCGGCGGGAAGCGGCATGGGCGCGTACATTCCGGTTGCGCTCGGCCAGAATATGGTGATCGCGGGAACCACGACCGCCATGTCCAAGGTTCAGGAGATCAATTATACGATCTCCGTGTCGGCGAAAGCGGCTGCTGACCCGACCCCAACACCAACCCCGACCCCGGAGCCGACGCCAACGCCGGAACCGACACCGGCTCCGACCGATCCGACGGAAGAGGAAAGCGGCGCAGCTGAACTGACCGTCACCAACGAGGCAAAGATGTTCAAGATCACCAAAGCCGTTGTAATGGATGGTGATGAAGGAAAATCTCTGGTGATCACGCTTAGCGGAACAGGGTATCAGTATCTCTATAAAGGAAATAAAGCGGCAGCCGAGAAGGGAAAAGAGTCCGACAGGATTAAATATCAGGAGGATGCCGACGGCAATTACACCTTTACGATTCCGCTGGAGAAGGACGAGACGGTCATTCCGTTGTCCTCGCTTTCTGCGAAGAAAGGCACCTGGACAGGTCGCCAGCTGACGATCGATCTTGAAAAGAAAACATTGAAGGCCATCGATGAGACGGCAATTGTTCCAACCCCGACTCCGACGCCGGAACCAACGCCTGAACCAACACCGGAACCAACGCCGGAACCAACGCCGGAGCCAACCCCGACCCCGACCCCAACGCCTGAACCAACACCGGAACCAACGCCTGAACCGACGCCGGAGCCAACCCCTGAACCGACGCCGACCCCGACACCAACGCCGGAACCAACACCCGAACCGACGCCTGCTCCGCTTCCGGAGAAAACGGTGGTCAATGACGGCGATTATACGATCGCTTCCGATAATTACAGCATTTCCGGTTCGATGTTCCGCGTGACCAACACCGTTCTTCACGCGAAGGACGGAAAATATACCGCAACGATCACACTGAGCGGCACCGGTTACGATGTTCTCTGGGTCAACGGAGAGGAATATCACCCGGAGGGAACCGCGGCAAGCGGCGGCTACATTTTTACCATTCCGGTGAGCGCTCTCGATACTGAGATCCCGATCGTGGCACATGCGTTGAAGAGCGGGAAGCTCTACGACCGCGGGCTGACGATCTCTTCCAAGGGACTTCCGACGCACAAAACGGCGGACAGCGGCCAGACGGAAGAAAAGCCGGTCAAGGAGAACCCAAAAGCGACCAATACCACGGGGCAGGCAGAAAATTCAACGGGCGGTTCCACGAACGGCTCCACGGCCGCCGTCGATAACAGCGCAGTTCTTGCAGACGGCACCTACACACCGGATTCCTTCAGCTTCTCCGGCGGCTCCGGCAGACTGACCTTCACCTGCACGGGCATTCGCGTGTCGGGCGGAAAAACGTACGCGACTCTTTCCTTTGACAGCACGACGATCCAGTATGTGAAAGCATCCGGCGGTACCTACTACACCTCCGTCAGCGGCGGAAAATCGGTTGTAGAGATTCCGGTCGTACTGAATCAGAACAATACGATCATCGCCCTGACAACGGCGATGTCCCAGCCGCATGAGGTATCCTACTCGATTTATGTGGGCCTTGCAAAGGCGGAAGCAGGCACTGCGGCGGCAAAAACAACGGTCGGCGATCAGTATGAGAAGCTGGATGAGGAAGCACCGACGATCGCGGGGCTGACTGCGGAAGGCGAAGTGGAAATGCCGGAAGCCGATTTTGTAAAGATCTTCAAGTATTCCGACGGCTACAGCCTCATTGAAGTCGATGTGGTCAGCGGTACTGCCAGAGATCCGGAGATCGTAGAGAATGTTCCGAAGCTCGGCGAAGAGACCGAAGAGAAAGAACTTCTGACTGATGTGCAGGCGAAGCTGTATACCAATCCGGTGATCAAATATCTGGTCGTTCCGAAGGGCAAGGAGATCCCGGCGGGCCTCGACAAGCTGGTGATCGTCATCAATCAGCCTGCCGACCGCACATATGTGACATCCGAGCAGGCCTTTACGCAGCTGAGCGATCTGGAAGCGGACAAAAACATTCGCGCTACCGGAGACGAAGACGAGGAAACCGAAGACATTATTTTTGCCGGAACGACAGAAAAACCGGCGTACAAGACGCTGATCAAGGAAGAGATCAATGCGGCTGTCGAGGATTCGAAGATCCTGACACAGCTGGATGAATTCTTCGAGGAGAGCGTTCTGGAAGAGGCGCTTGACGAGAAGACAGGAGATCTGAAGGTGGGCGCGGATAAGCTGAAGCTCGACGAGACGCAGGAAAAAGCCGTGAAGGAGCAGGCAGAAGCCTTCTTTAAGATCGGTTCCCGCGCGATCCAGATGGAGATGCCGCTCTTTGTCGACCGCGGTGCCGATGAGAAGACGGAACTCGGAAAAGCTTCCTGGTATAAGGTCTATGGTGTGATCTACGGAGCGGAAGCGCAGGCGGAAAAACTCTACGCACAGGCTGAGGAGAATGCAAGGTAAGCTGCGGCAATCACACGGCGGTGAGTGCAGCGAAATGCGCGCAGTGATCGTACAGCTGGGACGAAGATAAATGGCGCAGGAAACGCGGGCCGCACACGGTAAGCAACACCTCCTCACATTGAATAATACAGTTAAGATTGGAGCGAAGATGCTCAAAAGAAACGGAAATACATGGCTCGGTAAGCTTTTGGTCCCGGCCCTCATCGGCGCGATGCTGATGGCGGGCTGCGGCAATGCTTCCGGAGCGGGAAACGATGGCGCAGCCGCGAGCAGCGCGCAAAGCGCCGGTGCGGTCAGCACGGACAGCACGGCGGCGGAAGACACCGGATCGGCGAAAGCACCGGAGCTTCCGGGACTTACCTTCGAAAGCGAGCTTCCGATCGAGCACGCGACGATGTTCCGCGTATATTACTACAGCGATGGCTTCAAGCTGATCGATATCACGGACAGCGGTGAGTTTTTGCTGGTGCCGGAGGGTAAGGAAGTTCCTGAGGAACTGGAGGCAGCCATGGAAGATGGCACGCTCGGTGAAAGTGCCGGGGCAGCGGCAGACGGCGATGAGACGACGGAGAGCGGCGTGCTTGACGGCACGCTTACCGTGATCCGGCAGCCGGTCGATTCGGTGTATCAGGCGGCATCAGCCGGCATGTCGCTCATCGACGCGATCGACGCGATGGATCACGTATCGATGTGCAGTGTCGATGAGAACGGCTGGTACATCGATGCGCCGCGAAAAGCGCTCGCGGACGGCTCGATCTCGTTTGGCGGCAAATACAGTCAGCCGGATTATGAGATGCTGATCGACAAGGACTGCGATCTGGCGATCGAGTCGACGATGATCCTTCACGCACCGGATGTCATGGAGATGATCGAGGACCTTGACATTCCCGTGATGATCGAGCGCTCCAGTTACGAGATGGATCCGCTCGGCCGCACCGAATGGGTGAAGCTGTACGGGGCACTTTTCAATAAGGAAGAAGAGGCGGCGGCGTTTTTTGAAGAAAAAACGGCATCCCTGAAAAATCTCGAGGGGATGAAGAATTCGGGAAAAACAGTGGCTTTCTTCGCGGTGAATACGAACGGAACGGTCGTTGTCCGCAAGTCGGACGACTACATTCCACATATGATCGAGACCGCGGGCGGCAGGTATATCTTCGAGGATCTGAAGAGCGAAGAGGGCAGCGCGTCCACGACCGTCAACATGTCGATGGAGGAATTTTACGCGGCGGCTGTCGACGCGGATTATCTCGTGTATAATGCAACGATCGAGGATCCTCTCGGAAGCGTGGATGATCTGGTGGCGAAGGACAAGATCTTCGCCGAGTTCAAGGCGGTTCAGGATGGCAATGTGTACCAGCTGAGCAAGGCGGCCTATCAGGCGACGGACGCCATGGCCGATCAGATACTGGATCTCCATGATATGCTGGACGGCGGTGACGGCGGCGAATACATCTCGAAGGTCGGCGCCTGAGAGAAAACGTACCAAAAAGAGCAGGGGAGACTTATCGTTCCCGGGCTTTTGACACCGGAACTCTCGTATAGTGAGAACCGGAAAAATGAGAAATAAGAATCGGAAGAAGCACCGGGGAAGAAGCGCCGGGGAAAAGCCGGAAACAAGGAACTGAGAATTGGGGAAAGGAGGGGCTTCGCATGAGCAGTTTCCACGCGGAGAATTTTAAGCGCAGGACGCGGTTTATGA
>JAXJTA010000328.1:0-1911 GCA_036309825.1 Eubacterium sp.
ATCGCAAGGTAATAAGTTTGGTCTATCGCGATGCGCTTGAAAGCACAATGCATCGCAAGGTAATAAGTTTGGTCTATCGCGATGCGCTTGAAAGCACAATGCATCGCAAGGTAATAAAGCTTGAAATTCCGATGTATCGAACCGCAAGAAAATGAGGGGATTGGCATCGGGATCCCATTTCAAACTTGATTTCGCTGAAACCCACTTGAAATTGATGTGAAAACGGCATCGGGATCAGATGGAGAATCATGATTTGTTGCCGAGCCAAATGCAAGACAACAAATTATGGCAAGAGGTGCATCGATCGATGTATGCTCGGAGAATAATCGATGCAAGACAAATTTTGGAAGGCAAGAGGTGCATCGATCGATGTATGTCCGGAGAATAATCGATGCAAGACAAATTTTGGAAGGCAGGAGGTGCATCGATCGATGTATGCCCGGAGAATAATCGATGCATGGTAAATTTTGGAAGGTAAGAGAGGCATCGATCGATGCATTTCCGGGAGTTATCGATGCTGCCGAAAGAATCCGGAAAGAATCGGAAAGGAATCTGGAAGGAATTCGGAAGTAAAGATAAGACCGAGACATAGAAGCGGGGCTGCCACACGAACTTGAGTTGTGTGGCAGCCCCGCTGTTTACCTTGTGTTTTTGTAACGCGACATCACTGATTAAAGAAGATGCATCCATCTAACGGCGCGTTCGCAGCATCGCCTCAGACGAGGTTCGGATTCTCCTTGAGTCTCTTGAAGTAGGATCTTACTTCGGCAACTACAACACCGTTGAGGGCGATCAGTGCGATCAGGTTCGGGATCGCCATGAGGCCGTTTACGATATCGGCGATGGTCCATACTGCGGATACGGTCATGTACGGTCCGATAAATACGCAGAGGATATACAGAAAACGGAATACCTTTACTGCGTTTTTGCTGTTGTTAGACAGGTATTTCAGGCAGGTCTCACTGTAGTAATCCCAACCGAGGATGGTTGTAAATGCGAAGAATACGAGGCAGGCCATCAGAAGGAAGGCGCTGAACTGTTCCGGGAACGGAAGGCCGAGCTGGAATGCTCTGGTGGTGATTGCCACACCCTCGAGACCGATGTTCCATGTCTCCATGAGAACGATCGTCAGACCGGTCATGGTGCAGATGATAATGGTATCGATGAAGGTTCCCAGCATGGAGATCAGTCCCTGGTGAACCGGCTCATTGGTTTTTGCGGCAGCGGCAGCGATCGGAGCGGATCCGAGACCTGCTTCATTGGAGAAGATACCACGGGCAATACCTTTCTGCATGGCAACGATCATGGCACCGAGTGCACCGCCGGCAGCGGCACGCAGGCCGAATGCGCTTTCGATGATCGTCACAATGGCTGAAGGAATTGCTGTTGCGTGAGTAAGCAGTACGATCAGAGAGATCACTACATAAATGATTGCCATCAGCGGTACGATTTTTTCTGCTACAGCAGAGATACGTTTGATTCCGCCGATAATTACGAGGCCGACAGCAAAGGTCAGGATCAGGCCGGCGATAACGGTACTCCAGGAGTAAGTCATACCACCGAGACTGAAGGCAACCTGTGTTGTATCCGGGTCAAAGAAGTTTTTTACAGCACTGGTGATACCGTTGATCTGGGAGAAGGTTCCGATTCCCCAGAGACCTACGAGCAGACCGAAGAAGGCGAACAGCTTTGCAAGCCATTTCCATTTCGGACCCATGCCTTTTTCGATGTAGCTGAACGGACCTCCGACGATCTGTCCGTCTTTATCAACAGAACGGAATTTTACAGCAAGCATGCACTCGGAGAACTTGGTTGCGGTTCCGACGAGGGCTGCGAGCCACATCCAGAACATTGCGCCCGGGCCGCCGGCAGCGATCGCGGTTGCGACACCGACGATATTTCCGGTACCGA
>JAXJTA010000329.1:0-25325 GCA_036309825.1 Eubacterium sp.
GCTCCGCGGCTCTGTCTCACTCAGCTCCGCGCGGCACTCCACACGGTTCGTATGCTGCGGGTTGCCGTGAGCAAGCGGTGTGGGATGCTGGCTCGTCAGCGTGTTGATGCAGCCTCCCCTGTCGGTACCGTCACGGTCCGGTCTGTACCACCGTCCCGCGGGAATCGCGCAGACACCTGGCATAATATCCGCCGTGATCGCAGCGGGGAGAACCACTTTTCCGTGATCATTGTAAACCACCGTCATCTGTCCCTCCGACAGCCCCCTTTTCGCGGCATCGGCCGGATTCATGTAAACGGCACCCCGCGTCAAACTGTCCATTCCTTTATTGGAGTAGTGGATCGAATGACAGCTTCTCTTCGAATGCCAGCCGATCAGCTGCAGCGGATAGCGCTCGCCAACCGGATCTTCGATGCCGTCCGGTGCCGGCATATAGCGCGGGATCGCCGGAAAGGGCTCCGGATGCTCCATCCGGAACAGCCTTTCGGAAAAGATCTCGATTTTTCCGCTCGGTGTCGGGAAAGGATGCTTGACCGGGTCTTCGCACTCCTCACGGAATGCAATGCGGACCGGATTATTCCTGTATCGGTAGATGCCGTCCCTTCGAAAAACGTCGAATTCCGGTAATTCCGTCTCTTCTTTTCGAAGCTGCTCATACACATCGGACAGCCAGTCGAGCATCGTCTCATGCCCCTCCGTAAACTCCTCATAGAGGCCGAGGCGCCCGGCCAGTTCTTTCAACCAGTCATATTCCGGCCGGCACTCCCCCAATGGCTCGATCACCTTATTCGCGAAACCGATCATGTTGCCGCTGCCCCACGGATTCGCGACATTATCCTCCTCCAGAAAAGAAGTCGCCGGAAGCAGAATATCGGCGTATTTTGCGCTCGCCGTCATAAAAACATCACTGACCAGGATGAATTCCACTTTCGATTCATCCTCCAGCAGCTTCCGGGTCGCGTTCGTATCACTGTGCTGATTAAGAAGCGTATTGCCCGCGATATTTAAGAGCATTTTTACGTTGGTATTCAGCCTGTCCCTGCCAATGAGACCGTCTACTGGACGGATCGATGCCGCGTCTCGCACAGCGGTCGTCCAGAGAAAGGTGGGAATGCTGCAGCCCGTCGGGTTCGGAACCGGTGGGATCTGCGCCCGCCGATGTACGGACCAGTCACCCGTTCCGCAGGCGCTGCCGCCGCTGATTCCCACATTGCCCGTAAGGCAGGTCAGCATGATAGCCGCGCGGGTCGCCTGCTCGCCGTAACCGTTTCTCTGCGGTCCCCAGCCCTGCAGGATATTCATCGGCTTCGCCTGTGCCATGCGGTCAGCCAGTTCCCGTATTCTTTCGACTGCCAGACCGGTAATCGCCTCGGCCCACTCCGGCGTCTTCGGAACGCCGTCCTTCTCGCCGGTCAGGTACGAGAAATAGCACTCGGAAGGATCGATCCCCTCCGGCATCGATGCCTTGTCAAAGCCGATGCAGCATCGCTTAATAAAGGCTTTGTCATACCGTCCGCTCGTGTACAGAACGTACGCGAGCGCGTCGGCAAGGGCACTGTCGGTCGCCGGACGGATCGGATACCAGTCGGCACCCAGGATCTTCATCGTCGCCGTTCGGCGCGGGTCGATTCCGATAACGGGAATCCCTTTAGCCTTGCATTTACGGAGATAATACATCGTCTCCGCGTCAAAAACGGTCTCCGCCGGATTATGCCCCCACAGAACGATGAGCGAGGTGTTAAGCCAGTCCGCGGGACTGTTTCCCGTCATCGTGTCTCCGTACAGATAGGGAGTGATCGCGCGGACGCAGGCTGTGCTGTAGCTATTGTAATAATTCAGAAAACCGCCGTCGAGGCTCAGAAGACGCTTCGTCATCTCGCGCCCGCTCAGGACTTTGCTGCCGCCGGTCGCATAGAGGACAAAGCGGGATAACGGACCATACGTATCGCGGATGCGGACCCATTCCCGCTCGATCGTGTCGATCGCCTCGTCCCAGCTGATGCGTTCAAAGCGGCCCTCGCCCCGCCTGCCTACCCTCTTCATCGGATACAGCAGTCGCTGATCGGAAACATAGGTCTTGTGATAATTCAACCCCCGCGCACAGGCGATCAGCGGCACCGCATCGCCCGCAGCTTCCGGGGTATCCGTTGTGATCCTGACGATCCTGCCATCCCGCACATGGCAGTGAATGGCACATCGACCTCCGCAGTTATTGCAGCCCGTCGTATGAATGATTTTTGTTTCGCTATCTGACATAAAAGAATCCTAATAAAGACCCCCGCCGGCCCGATTCGGGAAATGACCGAACCGAATCCGGCAGGGGATTACACGCAGGAATAAAAACATCTCCCCGCTTTCTGTTTCGATTATTAATTACATGTGCGCCTGCATCAATGGCGATTACATATATCTCTGCATCGACCAGCGATTACATGTGCGCCTGTAGCCAGGCAAGGATCTCGCCATCGACCAGATCATGATCCAGCTCATTGAGGATCTCGTGCCGATCGCCCGGATACAGACGGAGCGTCACATCACCGATCCCCGCGTTCCGGTAGATCTCCGCGACCTTCTTCGGTCCCTCGCCGCAGTTTCCGACCGGATCGCTGCCGCCGGAAGTTACCAGGATCGGGAGTTCCTTCGGGATCTTCGCAATATTTTCCGCCTTCTCCGCGTACTCCAGGCCGCGGAACAGATGATAATAACCGTTTACCGTAAACCGGAAATTATTCCACGGATTTGCGCAGTAGGCATCGACGATCTTCTCGTCTCTGGTCAGCCAGTCATTCGGCGTACGGGCCGGTTCGAACTTCTTGTTGTAGGAGCCGAGCGCCATATTGTCGAGAAGTTTGCTGCGGTAATCCCAGCCGTGAAAGCGCGCCGCGATCTTTGCGATCGACATCGCCGCCTTCAGTGTTCCCTCCGACTGATACCCGGTACCCATGATGATCGCGCCGGACAGCTTTGCTCCGTGGATCTCGATGAACTGACGTGTCAGGAAGGAACCCATGCTGTGGCCGAGAATGAAATAGGGCACAGCCGGATATTTCTCCTTCGTCATCTCCATCAGTGTGCGCATATCGCCGATCACGCACTCATTGCCGTCCGGGTCTGCGAAATAGCCATGACGGTCATCGCTCACAACGGACGCACCGTGGCCCAGGTGATCGTTTCCGACCACGTAAAAGCCGTTTTTCGCCAGAAAAGTCGCGAAGCGGTCATACCGTCCGATAAACTCGACCATGCCGTGCACGATCTGAAGGACCGCCTTCACCTCTCCTTCCGGAACCCATTCGATCGCATGGATGGTTGTCCGGTCATCCTGCGAAGGATACGTAAAGTCTCTTCTCATTCCTGATACCCCCATTTTCTGCCGCAGGCTTCGACCGCGGCCTTATATATTTCCGCAAATGCGACCTCCTGCCCTCTCGCAAGAGCGGCCACACTTTCGTATTCCGGGAAATACTTTCTGGTCCCGCCAACGGTAACGACCTTCACCTCGACGGGGCCGTAATCGGTCTGTACATGGGCCTGTTCACGCGGAAGAATCGTCCTCTCCATGCGGACACGCCGGATACCGATTGTTGTCGTCTCCTCAAAAATGATCCGTTCCAGATCCGGTACATCCGCTTCCGAGCAGATCACATTAAGCTGCCATGCCGGTCTGTTTTTCTTCATATAAACAGGCGTAAAATGCACGTCACAGGCACCTGCCTCCAGCAGACGCTCCATGCAGTACCCCATCACTTCGCCTGTGCAATCGTCGATATTGGATTCCAGCTTGCAGATGAAATCGTGTGTCTCCTCCACCGATGTACGGATCAGCATCGCCCGGAGAATGCCGGGCCTTTCATACTCTCTTTTGCCCGCGCCCAGTCCGATCCTTTCGATCGTAAACCGTGCCGGCAGTTCCGTGGATGTGCAGACGGCCGAGGCAATTGCCGCGCCGGTCGGTGTGACGAATTCACCGCGCACATCGGGCATGATCTCGAGCGGGATCCCGCTTTGGCTGAGAATATTGGCAACAGCCGGAACCGGAACGGGCAGAATGCCGTGCTGCGAGCGAACCGTTCCCGTCCCTTCACAGAGTCTCGGGATCACGACATCCTCGATATGCAGATCGTCGAGACAGACGGCGGCAGCCACGATATCCACGATCGAATCAATGGCGCCGACCTCATGGAAGTGCACCGCCTCCGGTGTTGTTCCGTGTGCCTTTGCCTCCGCTTCCGCCAGGATCTCGAAGATCCTTCCCGCCAGCTCAAGCGCGTGGTCCGTAATGTCGCACTCCGCCAGAATCTCCTCGATCTCACCGAGCGTGCGGTGCGCGTGACCGCCGTGGCCATGATGTTCGTCGTCATGGCCGTGATTCTCTCCTGTCTCATGTCCGTACAGGTAGGCCATATCGTGGTCGTGATTATCCAGTTCCTTATCTAGGACCACATCGAAGTCACAGCAATCGAGCCCGGCCTTCTTGACCCGCGTAATGCGGGTGGAAAAACCTTCTGCCGGGATGCTGTCCAGCGCCTTTGCCAGGACATCCCTGTCCGCACCCAGGTCAAGCAGGGCCGCAACGGTCATATCACCGCTGATTCCTGTCGCGCAGTCCAGATATAAGATTTCTTTCATTTCGGAATTATTTTTTATCAATTCGTGTCACCTTCTTTGACTGCCAGACGATTGATCTGCGTTGCCAGATATCCGGCGCCGTAGCCGTTATCGATATTTACGACGGCAATGCCGTTCGCGCAGGAATTGATCATCGTCAGCAGCGCAGACAGGCCATGCATACTGGCTCCGTATCCGACGGATGTTGGCACGGCAATGACCGGATTACTCACAAGTCCGCCGACAACGCTTGCAAGCGCCCCCTCCATTCCGGCTACCGCAATGACGCAGTTGGCATCATGGAGTTCATCCATCTTCGACAGCAGTCTGTGCAGTCCGCTGACGCCGACGTCATAGATCCGATCCACCTTTGCGCCGAAATACTCCGCCGTCTGTGCCGCTTCCTCCGCGACCGGGATATCCGCCGTTCCGGCGGTACAGACTGCCACTTTGCCGACTCTGTTTTTGTCGGGCTTCTCCTTCTTCAGGATACCGGAAACCGGATCGTAGACAATATCCGGGATCACCTCCCGCACGATCTCGGCCTGGTGCTCCGTCGCGCGCGTTCCGAAAACTTCCCCGTACTCCTTGTACAGACGGCTGTAAATGCCGGTCAGAAATTCATCGCGCTTTCCCGCGCAGTAAATGACTTCCGGAAAGCCGGACCGCACCTGCCGGTGCAGATCGAGCTTGGCATAACCCATTTCTTCATAGGGCTCGCGGTCGAAAAACTTCTCCGCCTCCTCAATGCTGATCTCACCGTCCCTGACCTTCTTCAGGATCTCTTTTGCCTCCATTGATAACCTCTCTTTCGAGTGTTTCATTCATACTTCCCGTGCGATATCCGGTCAGATCCATCGTCACATAGGAAAAACCGTATTCCTTAAAGCTCCGGGTGATCAGACCGCGGATCTCCGGACGGATCATCTTCTCAAATTCCTCCGGCATCACTTCGATCCGGGCGATCAAGCCGTGAATACGTACACGCACCTGCCGGAAACCCAGATCCAGAAGGAGCTGCTCTGCCCGATCCACCATGTGGAGCTTTTCCTCCGTGATCTCCTCGCCATATACGAAGCGGGAAGACAGGCACGCAAACGACTGCTTGTCCCAGGTCGGCAGTCCCATCTCACGGGACAGCTCACGGATCTCGCTCTTGTAGAGCTTTGCGTGGCGAAGCGGGCTCTTGACGCCGAGCTCCGCAACGGCCGTAAGTCCCGGACGGTAATCACCGTTGTCATCCATGTTCGATCCCTCTGCCACATAGGCCGCGCCGTTTTCCTTCGCGATTTCTATGATCTCCGAGAAAAACTCTTTCTTGCACAGATAACAGCGATTGGTCGGGTTGTGACGGAAGCCTTCGATCTCCAGTTCCTCTGAACGAACCGTCAGATGACGGATCCCCTCACTCTTGCAAAAGGCAATGGCCTCGTTCCTCTCCCTCTCCGGAAAGGATGCCGAAACTGCGGTGACCGCGATCATCCGGTCACCCAGCACCTCATGCGCCACGTGGGTAAGAAACGTTGAATCAACGCCTCCCGAAAAAGCCACGGCAAGACTGCCGAGACTGTTGATATACTCCTTCAGGGCTTCTAGCTTTGTATGAAGCTGGTCCATAATTATTTAACCTCTCATTTCTGCGGGAGCGGTTTTTTCCCTCCCGTATTGCTTGATGCTCTGCTCTTCGCGGGCAGACTTCAGCATTATTATTGTATCGAAATTGCACCTAAGATGCAAGGAGACAGAGGCACTTGGGCCGGATGCAGAGCGCGGCCATGCTATGTCCTCTTGCTCCGTTTCCCTCGCAGCATGAAGAGCAGCGGCAGACGTTGGTTGTGAGCTGCTCAGTCCAAATGTCGCCGCGAGGACATAGCATGGCCGCGCCCAACTCATTCATCTGCGCACGAAAAAGAGCCCGCCGCCGAAAAGGCGGTGGGCTCTGAAGCTTCGTTATGGAATTCCGATCAATAGTATCTGCGGATCGTCTTGATCGTGTCGTAATCGGCGTTGGTATAGGTGATACCCTGTTCCGGATCAGCCGCGTTGATGATCTGTCCGCCGCCGGCGTAGATGCCGACATGTCCTTCGTAGCAGACTACATCGCCTACCTGAATGTCATTGAAGGAAACTTCCTGACCTTCCGATTCCATATCCCAGGAAGTTCTGGAAGTGGAAATACCGAAATGGGAATATACCTGCTGTACAAATCCGGAGCAGTCAACACCGTTTGTCAGGCTGTTGCCGCCGTATACATACGGATTGCCGAGGAACTGTGCCGCGTAAGCGAGGATATCGCTTCCGAAACCGTTGCTCTGTGCCGCCTCGATCAGTTCCTGCTGGGAACCGCCGTTCGCGTAATACTGATTTACCGCTTCCTGCGCCACTTCCTGGCTGGCAGCGCCGCCATCATAGTAGTAGTCACCGCTGTCATCGCTTGCGCTTGCTGCCGCGGCAGCTGCCGCTTCCGCCTGCGCCTGCTGTGCCGCGATCATCTGTGCGATCGCCGCATTCTGCTGATCCAGAAGCTGCTGATAAGAAGCCGCCATATCGTATGCCTGCGCAAGGCGGGCATCGCAGTCATCATAGGTTGCTCTTGCCTGATCGATCAGCTCCTGCAGATGATTCTGGCCATCCTGCAGTTCGGATTTCTTGGTTTCAAGAGCCGCTTTTTCTTCTTCCTGCTGCTGCTGCAGCTCGGTTACCTGCTGTACGGTATTCATGTATGCTTCCAGCTGATCACGATCATAATCGTACATCTGCTGTGTGTACTGTGCCTGATCCAGTACATCGGAGATATTGGCGCCGGCCATGAATACCTTCATCCAGCCTTCATCGCCGCCCTCTTCGTACAGGTACTGAATTCTCTTCTTCATCGCCTCATATTCGACCTGCTGGTCTCTCTGGGCACTCTGAAGATTTGCCGTCGTCTGCTGCAGCTGTGTGGTCATCTCATCGATCTTTCCCGTGATGGTATCGATACTCGCGATTGTGGAAACGAGCTGGACCTGAAGATCGTCCATCTGACCTGTCAGCTCACCCATCTGTGTCTCCAGGGTGCTGATCGATCCGTGGATCTCATCGATCACTGCCTGCGTCTCCGCCGGTGTAGACGGCTCCGCGAAAGCAGTCACACCTGTAGATGCCATCAGAATTGTCGCCAGACCTAAAGCTGTAACAATTTTTAATCTATTCATTCTTACCTCCCCGGTAAATGAAACACATTTTCAAATGTGTGATTAACTGATTAATAAATGCGAAATACTTTTTGCAATCTGTTAACATCCTATCACACATTATATACAGATACAAGGGAGTTATGACAAATTCCAGTAAAATTTCCATAAAAGAATACATCATCTAGTGCATGACGAATCTGCCGGCCACAAAATATTACGATTTTGTTAAATCCCGTGCAATTCAGTTTTTCCCGGTCAGAAGCAAAATCATCCGGGCTGTTTCGGCAATTTTATTGCCGGCATTCATGGCGGTCTTCTGCAGGTAACGATGCGCTTCCTGCTCCGTCATCTTGTTTCGTTCCATCAGTACGAGCTTTGCCTGCTCGATGGCACGGCGGTCTGCTTCGCTCTTTACGGGCGGCGCATTTTCCTTTTTCCTGCGGCTCCGGTAAAAGGTTCCCGTCATTTTCTCCAGCGTATCGAGGAGGATCTCCGTCTTTAACGGCGTCGTCAGACAGACCACATTGTCCGGATATCCTTCCTCATTCAGGTTGTGCCTTGCCGTGATCAGAAGCATGGAAATACCGCGCGGCAGGCTCTCTGCCAAATCCGAACATACCATGTCGCGCAGCCGGAAACCGCATACCACAACAGCCTCGTCCAGTTCCGCGCACAAAGAAAGGACCTGGGCTCCCGCTGTACAGACACCGATAACGTTCCATCCGTATTTTACGAGGACGGAACGTATCCTTCTTGCATCTTCTGCTTTCGAATATGCAACAATGATGTTCTGCAATCTGCGAGCCTGGTCCTTTCTTCTGCGTCAGACAAAAGATCGTCCGTTATTTTTACGTTTTTTCTCCTTTGCCGACTACATATAAGCTGCCTTCAATACTTTCCGAGATAATTCTCGATCTCCCAGTTCGTCACAACGGAACGGAAGCTCTTCCATTCCTGCTGTTTCTCGAACAAAAACTGGTTGTAGATAAACTCTCCGAGTACTTCCTTCATCAGCGGGTCCGCCAGATAAGCCTCCATCGCCTCGCCGAGCGTTTCCGGAAGCTTGCCCTTCACGCCGGAGTTCCCGCCGCTTGCCGGGATCTCATCGATTCTTTCGTGGATGACTGCCGGCGGTACAAGTTCCCGTCTGATCCCGTCAAGTCCGGCCGCAATGCACGCCGCAAAGGCGAGATACGGATTGCAGACGCCGTCCGGGCTTCGATATTCCACGCGGGTCTCATTTTCCCTCTGACAGGGAATATTGATGACCAGCGAGCGGTTCGCGAGATTATCGGACCAGCCGATCCCGGTCGGTGCGTCAAATCCCGGCACAAGCCGCTTGTAGGAATTGACGATTGGATTTGTGATCAGCGTCAGCGCGCGGCTGTGTTCCAGAAGCCCCGCGATAAAGTGGTAGGCCATCTGCGAAAGGCCTTCCTCATCGTCCGCGTCATAGAATAAGTTTTTGCCGAAAGCATCGCGGCAATAGAAGTTCATGTGCATGCCGGAGCCGTTCACACCTTCCGTCGGCTTCGGCAAAAACGTAGCGTACAGTCCGTGTTTCTTCGCGATCGTTTTTACCGCCATCTTGAAGGTGAGGATCTTGTCTGCCACACGATCGGCCGAATCGGCCGCAAAATCGATCTCGTGCTGTGCCGGCGAGATCTCATGGTGCGAGCTCTCCACCTCGAAGTTCATCTCTTCCAGCGTCAGAATAATATCGCGGCGGACGTTCTCCGCCAGATCGAGCGGCGCCACATCGAAGTAGCCGGCATCCTCATGCGTTTCCGTCGTCGGATGACCGTTGTCGTCCGTATGGAAAAGGAAAAACTCCAGCTCCGGGAAAATTTCAAAGTAGAGACCCATCTGTGCCGCATCCTTCAGCACCTTTGCGAGGATCTGCCGGGAGTCTCCGTCGAACGGCTGGCCCTCCGCGGTGTAAATATCGCAGTTGAGTCTAGCCACCTTGCCGGTCTGCGGACGCCACGGATAGATATCGAACGTATCGAGATCCGGGTGTAGATAAAGCGCGCTGAACGTGTCGCGAAATCCCTCGATCGCGGAGGCGTCAAACATGCAGCCGTTGTCCAGAGCCTTTTCCAGCTGGCTCGCCGTGATCGCCAGGTTCTTCGGGCTGCCGAAAATATCACTGAACTGGAGGCGGATGAATTCCACATCCTCCTCCTCGACGATCTTCCTGATATCATCCCGTGTATATCTGCTCATTGTACTCCTTTCAGATTCGCCAGGGGGGTGGGTTCGCCTGCGGCGAACCTTCCATGCCCTCAAAGCCGGGCGGGCTCCCTCGCGCTTCGCGCGGGGGCAGCGCGGGGGCAGTCAAAGAACCATGGCTACCGCGCCGTAGATTCCCGCATCGTTCTCCAGCGTCGCCAGACGGAAGTCCGTGCTTCTGGACGCGTGGAACGCGTACTCTTTATAATATTTCTGAACCGCATCGATAATGATCTGTCCCGCTCTGGAAACGCCGCCGCCGATAACGAAGGCCTCCGGATCAACGACACCGCTGATCAGCGCAAGAGCACGTCCGAGAATCCGGCCGAATTGATCTACGATCTGCAGAGCCAGCTCATCACCTTCCTTGGCAGCATCAAATACCGCTTTCGCGCTGTTTTTCTCATGCTGTTTCAGAACGGACCAGCCCTCGTACTCCTTGACTGCCTTTCCGGCCATGCGGGAGATACCCGTTGCGGAAACGTACTGCTCGAGGCAGCCTTTTTTGCCGCAGTTACAGGACTCGGTCTCCTCCGTGTTCATGCACATATGACCGATCTCACCGCCTGCTCCGAACGCGCCCGGAATGATCCTGCCGTCGATGATAATGCCGCCGCCGACGCCGGTTCCGAGGGTGACCATGACGATGTTCTTGTAACCCATGCCGCCGCCCTTCCACATTTCACCGAGTGCCGCTACATTGGCATCATTGCCGACCTCTACGCGGATCCCGTCGAGAAGTCCGGAAAGTTCTCTGCCGACCGGCTTTACGCCCCATCCGAGGTTGATGCATTTATTGACGGTTCCGTCCGCCAGAACGGCTCCCGGAACGCCGATGCCGACACCTTCGAGCTCGTCAAGGCCGATCTTCTTCTCCGCCAGCTTCTTTTTCAGGGATTCCGCGATATCCGGAAGGATCCTCTCACCGCCGTTATCGGTCACGGTGCGTACTTCCCACTTCTCCACGACGGTTCCGTCGGTCTTGAAAAGTCCCATCTTGACCGTTGTTCCCCCGACGTCGATTCCTGCTGCATATGCTTTCATAATGATGCCCTCCTCTTAATAATAAGTATCTGTAAGTATTTGGAAAATACTTAAATTCAGTAATATTCCGGTGCCCATGTCATCATGCCTGCTTCCGTCCGGCAGAAGCAGCTTCCGCAATCCGCGCTCGCGGCATCATGCCTGCTTCCGTCCGGCAAAAACGGCGTCCGCGAATCGTACCGATGCCATCGCGTCTTTACAGTACGCGTCCGCGCCGATCTTGTCGGCATACTCCTTCGTCAGAACCGCGCCGCCGACCATGATCTTTACCTCCGGTGCCTCTCTGCGGAGCAGCTCGATCGTATCGGCCATGCTTGCGACCGTCGTCGTCATCAGAGCGGACAGCCCGACGACCGGCACATGCTCCTCGCGCACCGTCTCCAGGATCTTCTCCGGCGGTACATCGCGTCCCAGATCAAAAACTTCATAGCTGTAATTCTCCAGAAGAACCTTGACGATGTTTTTACCGATATCATGGATGTCGCCCTTTACAGTCGCCAGAATGATCCTGCCCTTCTTCTCGGTAACCGCGCCGCTGCCGCTCATCGCGTCCTTGATGACCGCGAATGCCGCCTTCGCCGCCTCTGCGCTCATCAGCAGCTGCGGAAGAAAGAGCGTGCCCTTCTCGAATTCTTCTCCGACCTCATTTAAGGCCGGGATCATGCTCTCATTGATCACATCGAGCGCATCTTCCGTCACCAGAAGTGCCTTCGCGTCCTTTGTTGCGGCTTCCTTCAGGCCTTTGCGTACGCTCAGCTTCAACTTCTCATAAAGCCGGCTGCCCGCATCGCCTGCGGCATTTTCTGCGGCATTTCCCGCTCCGCCTTCCGTTCCGGTTCCCGCGGATGCTCTGTTTCTGTTCTCCGCTGCCGCTCTGGCAGCTTCCCTGGCCGCTTCCGCGGCAGCTTTCTTCGCCGCTTCTTCGGCACCGAAAACGGTAATATAGTCCATACAGTTCTCATCGAGGGCGTTCAAGACACGGTACGAATACCAGGAACGCATCATCGATTCGGAATTCACATTGATGATGCCCGCGTCAAGGCCTGCCTCCATTGCCATCGTAAAGAAAGCGGTCGTCACATTTTCCCTCTGCGGCAGTCCGAACGAGATGTTGGACACGCCGAGAACGGTGTTGCAGCCGAGTTCTTCATGCACACGGCGGATCGTCTCGAGCGTGACCTTCGCGCTCTGCGGATCGGAACTGACCGTCATGCACAGACAGTCAAGGAGAAGGTCTTTCTTACCGATGCCGTACTTCGCGGCCTCGGCAATGATCTTCTTCGCGACACGGATACGGCCGTCCGCCGTTGCCGGAATGCCGCCCTCATCGAGAAGGAGCGCCACCACAACGCCGCCGTACTTCTGTACAAGTGGAAAAACGGCGTCCATATTTTCCTGTTTGCCATTGACGGAATTGACCAGCGCCTTGCCGTTGTATACGCGAAGCGCAGCCTCCATCGCCGTCGTATTGGAGGTATCGATCTCCAACGGAAGATCGGTCACCGCCTGCAG
The DNA here is from genome assembly GCA_036309825.1 of Eubacterium sp. Lineage (GTDB taxonomy): Bacteria > Bacillota > Clostridia > Lachnospirales > Lachnospiraceae > Bilifractor. The sequence continues at coordinate 12,573 of JAXJTA010000329.1, forward strand.
TTCTTTGATCACATCGACCATCATGGTCTTCTCGTCCACGCCCGGAATGCCGACATTGACATCGAGAGCGTGCGCGCCTTTATCCTGCTGGGACAGAGCCATCCCCAGCACATATTCCATATCGTGTGCGAGGAGTGCTTCCTTCAATTTCTTCTTGCCGGTCGGATTTAGCCGCTCACCGATGAGGACCGGACGCGTTGCTCCGATATCCAGTGCTCCCGCAAAAGACGTCACGAGCGAATGTTCTTTCGGGTGAATGACCGGTGCCCTGCGTCCCTCCGCAAACTGATGAACCTGCCGCATGTATTCGGGTGTTGTTCCGCAGCAGCCGCCGACAACCGATGCGCCGAGATCGAGGATCTGCTTCATTGTTGCCGCAAACTCTTCCGGCGAAATATCGTAAACGGTGCGGTCTCCTTCCGTTCTCGGAAGTCCCGCGTTCGGATTGACGATCACGGGAACCGAAGCGTATTCGATCAGTTTTTTCACCATCGGAAGCATCTGGACCGGTCCGAGGCTGCAGTTGATGCCCAGCGCGTCGATGCCCAGTCCCTCGAGGACGGCCACTGCTGACTCCGGCGTTCCGCCTGTCAGCATCTTGCCCGATTCATCGAAGACGACCGTTGCAAAAACGGGCAGATCGGAATTTTCCTTTGCGGCAAGAACAGCCGCTTTCAGCTCGTACAGGTCCGTCATCGTCTCTACGAGAATGAGGTCGGCGCCGGCCTTCACGCCCTCACGGACGACCTCCGCGTACATGGAGACCGCGTCTTCAAACGGCAGATCCCCCATCGGCTTCAGGAGTTTTCCCGTCGGGCCCATGTCCAGCGCGACCCAGCCGTGTCCGGCCGCCTCTACCGCCGCTTTCGCGTTTGCTACGGCTGCATGCACGATCTCCGGCAGGTCGAATTCCGCGTCTTTATTATATTTCAGGGAATTGGCGCCGAAAGTATTGGTCTTGATCATGTCGCTGCCCGCATTCAGATAATCCACGTGCAGACGTGTCACGATCCCCGGATGCTTGATATTCCAGGTCTCCGGCAGCTCGCCCGGCTTCAGTCCCGCAGCCTGCAGAAGGCTTCCCGTGCCGCCGTCGAACATCACAATTCTCTTCCTGATCTCTTCCAGAATCACACTATTCTTCATTCACTATCCTCTTCCAGAGTTTATTCTTTACCATTCACGCGTTTTTCGCGTCATTTCTTCTTCATCGACCGGCTGCTTTGCCGGATCAATCTTTCTTCATCGATCGGCTGCTTTGCCGGATCATTCTTTCTTCACCGTTCTCGCGGTTCAGCTTCGCCGGAATTCGCAGTTCGTCTTGCCGCAGACTTCACAGCCCTCCGGCTCGCAGTTCGTATTTTCCCGTCCCATGCCGATCACGGCCGTAACGGATTTGGACGGCATCATCAGCAGAGCATCTGTCAGTGTGATCCCCGTTGTCTTCTCTGCCTTCAGAACATCCAGAAAAAGCGGCTGCATCTCCAGCGGAAAATCTCCGTAGCCGGGGCTGAAACGGGGTCGCAGATAATAGCCCTCCGCCGCTGCCTTTTTCTTCCAGTCATCATTCAGCAGATTGCAATATGCCTCGATCATGGCTGCCGATGCGGCCTGCATCATGACAGACCGGCTCACCTGTACCTTGCCGTAACGCCGAATCAGGTAATCCGCGCCGGAACCGAGCGTCGCCGCAAACAGCAGAACGCGGTCGCATCCCTCTAAGTTTTTTCGTAAATTCTTACTCTGAACCTTGAAGCAGGTAAAATCCAGCGTACCGTCTTCCTCGATCTTCAACGGAAATTCCCGATAGACCATCCGCGGTGTCACGGCTGCTTCCAATTCCTTAAGGCAGCTCTCCACATATTGAATCGTCTGCTCATCCGCCTGTCCGTTTTTGATCCCCATATACCGGTAGATCTCATTGCGGTTTACGTTCAGACGAACGAGCAATTCCTTATCTATACTCATGCGCTTACTTCTTTCTGCCAATAAAGCGGTTACTCAATAATTTATCATAACACATTTCCACATTTTATTGAAAGGAAATATGCGCTTGCACATGCGGCCGGTCTCTGTTAAAATATAGGGTGCTGTAAAGCCAGCGATGGAGATGTACTCAAGTGGCCGAAGAGGTCGCACTCGAAATGCGATAGGTCGGGTAACCGGCGCGAGGGTTCAACTCCCTCCATCTCCGCGAATAGAAAAAACCGGGCAACCGCCCGGTTTTTTTGTTGTCTGTTCTCCGTTTTTCTTTCCGGTCCGATATACTGAGAAGAACCGAGACCGAGGATCAGCGCGAATACGAAGCTGAATTCTTCATCCCAAATACGGCCTGACCCAGCGAGATCCCTCCGTCATTTACAGGAATCTGATGATGCCGGATCACCCGGAATCCCTTCGCGCGAAGTTTTTTCTCCGTCAAATCAAGCAGGAGCTTATTCTGGAAGCAGCCGCCGGTAAGTGCCACGGTCGATCGCTCCGCTCTATGTTCCTCTGCTCGCCCGGCACTGAGAACCTTCTCTGCGGATCCGGCCGCTTCGCAGGTCAGTTCGGCCAGCCTCTCGTGGAAGATATACGCCAGAATATCCGCATCCTCGCCGCCGAGGCGCCGGTTTACAATTTCCCGGAAGAGGAGATCTGTCCGCAGCAGGAAGCGTTCATCCTGCGCCGCCGCCGTCATAGCATCGTCCGGCTTCTCATCGCCCCGCTTCGACGCAGTCAATGCATCGCCCGGTTTCTCACCGCCCTGCTCCGTTGCCGTCAATGCATCGCCCGGTTTCTCACCGCCCTGCTCCGTTGCCGTCAATGCATCGCCCATCATCTCTCTTCCCCGCTCCGCCGCGATCATCAATTTCGCCGCGGCATCGCCTTCATAGGTCGACTCCCTGCAAAAGCCGAGCACACAGCTGACTGCATCGAAAAGTCTTCCGCAGCTTGTCGACTCGATCGTATTGATCCCGGCATCCATCATGGCGAATAGCACCTCCGCGGCTCGCCGCTCCGCGACGCCCAGCCGCTCCGCTGTTTCCAGTGCCTCTTCTATTGATGCGCAAATTCCCCGCAGCATGGAAACCGCGATCCGCCAGCCTTCCTTCGAGGCAACATCGCCTCCCGCGTGAAGGAACGGTACGATGCTTCCGACTCTCCGAAAGCTCTGTTCATTCGCCAACAGGATCTCGCCGCCCCAGATCGTCCCATCCGTTCCGTATCCGGTTCCGTCAAAAGAGATCCCGATCACGGGGCCCGTCACCTTGTTTTCCGCCATGCAGGACAGCACATGGGCATAATGGTGCTGTACGCGCAGAAGCGGGATCCCGCGCTCCGCGGCAATTTCCTCCGCGATCTTTGTGGAAAAATATCCCGGATGCAGATCACAGACTACGGCATCCGTTTTTGCCTCCAGCAGCGTCTCCATCCTGCGAATCGTCTCCCGCAGGATGTTCTGCGACCGGATATCCTCCAGATCGCCGATATAGGAGGACGGATAGAAAAGTTCTCCCCTTCCGATACAGAAGGTATTCTTCAGTTCACCGCCGACCGCCAGAATCGTATGCGCTTCCGGTTCCGCCATCGGTTTCACTGCTCCCGGCACGATGACAGGAAGCGGCGCGTACCCGCGAGACCTGCGGATCATGTAGGGTTCTCCCTCATAATAATCGACGACAGAATCATCACATCGCGTCCGGATCGTCCTGTTGTTCGACAGGATCACATCCGCAAAACCGGCAAGCTCCTCCAACGCTTCCTCGTCACTCGCCGCAATGGGCGCGCCGCCCGCGTTGCCGCTTGTCATTACCAGACAATCCGGCATTTGCGCATCCGATTCCTCATCCAGTCGAAACAGCAGATAATGGATCGGGGCATAAGGAAGCATGACACCAAGTGTCGGCTGCCCCGGCGCCACTTCTTCCGCGATTGTGATCGCGTTCCCGATTGGACCAGAGCTTGTTGAATCGCGCCCGTCACGCCTGTCATCTGACGTTTCATTCAAGCCGGCGCATGCTTTCTTCCGCTCCAGAAGTACGATCGGCTTCTGATGTCCCGTCAGCAGGTCTGCCCGGCTCTCATTTACCTCGCAGAAGCGCCGCACTGTATCGATATCCCGCATCATGACGGCAAAGGGTTTTGCCGGGCGATTTTTGAGTTTCCGAAGTCTCCCTACCGCTTCCGCGTTTCCCGCGTCACAGCATAAGTGAAAACCTCCGACACCTTTCACCGCAGCCACGCCGCCCTCGCGGATCACACGCCGCACCTCACGGATTGCGTCGAGACCGCGCGGAATCCGCGGAATGCAGCAAATACACTTCCGGCCCGCAGGAATTGCAGCAGACCGGCTGCGCGTCGTAGCGGCGCGATGCCGGATCGACGTATTCCTTCGCGCAATCCGGACACATCGGAAATTTCTTCATGGAAGTGCGCTCGCGGTCATAAGGAAGTGCATCGAGGATCGTAAGCCGCGGGCCACAGGCCGTGCAGTTGATAAACGGATGCAGATATCTTCTGCCGCTCTTTTCGTACAGCTCTTTCGCGCAGGTATCACAGGTCGCGATATCCGGTGAGATAAAGATCTCCCCTCGTTCCTCGTGGCTTTCGATGATGCGGAAATCCGAATATTTCTTCGTTTTTCCGGTGAGCGCTTCCCCCATCTCCTCGATATTCAATTCCTCGGTATTCGGCCCTTCGATTTCTGCGGCAATGGCACGCTCCTCTTCGATCCCGGTGACGATGGCGCGCTCTGGCAAATTCTTCATCAGCAGCGCCGGGAATGACCGCACCTTCTCCTCGTCTCCCTGCAGAATGATCTCCACATAGGAGCCGCGGTTGCATACCGTACCAGTGTGGCCTTCCGCTTTCGCCAGGCGGCTCACCGCCGGGCGGAATCCGACCCCCTGCACGATTCCCGTCACTCTCAATTTGTAAGTCACTCTGCCCATTCGCACGCCTCACTTCATTTCTTCCGCCGGTTCATGCACCTTCGCACGCCCACTTCATTTCTTCCGCCGGTTCATGCACCTTCACACGCCCCATTGCTTTCCTGCCGCCGGGTCCACTTGCTTTCACCCGGAGCGCCGCAGGTTCATATTATTCAACATCTTACCACGCTTCCCGAAAAATGCCCAGCACATGCGTTTTTCTGCTATACTGAAAGCATATTCACCAATGCAAAAATCCCGCGTTCTTGCGCGGGAAGCAATAGAAATCCGCACTTCGCAGAGGAAGCAGGAAATACCTATGAACGATAAGCAAAAACAATTTCTGGAGCGCACCGACCTGTCCTGGAGCAGTGACTCCGTGCGCCTCATCAATACTCCCTCCCTCACGGCAAGGCAGCTGTTCTTCCATGTGCAGGAGGCGGGAAGCTTCCGCACCTCGGCACCCTATTTTACCGAGCGGGCGAATCTGAACAGCTTTCTGGTGATCCGCACGGAATCGGGTCGCGGCACCCTTCACTATGAGGGAAAAACGCATACGCTCGACGCCGGCTCCGTCGTTTTGATCAACTGCATGGAGCACCACCGCTACGCCTGCATGAAAGGAGAAGACTGGGTTTTTACCTGGCTGCACTTCAACGGGCCGACGGCACTCGGCTACTACGAAGAGATCCTGCGTTCCGGATTCCGCACCTTCCGCGATTCGAAGGAGGCGGAAATCGGCAGCCTTATGCGCGATATCCTCGCGAGGACCGGTGACCGCGACCTTTCGACCGAGGCGGTCCTGTCACAGCAGATCGTTTCACTCCTTACGCTCCTTCTGACCCAAAGCATGGACAGCGGCGGAGAGGGCACGGCCGGCGCCCTGCGTCACGCATCTCCCTATGTATCCAAGGCAGTGAAGATCTGCGAGCACCGCTTTGCCGAACCGCTGAGCCTCGATGAGATCGCCGCAGAGGTCGGTATCAGCAAATTCTATCTGGCGCGGGAATTTACGCGCTGCATCGGTATGCCGCTCAATGAGTATCTGATCACCGCAAGGCTGAACTACGCGAAGGAGCAGCTCCGCTACACCGGCCGCCCCGTGGCGGATATCGCCGTTGACGCGGGTTTCCGGCAGGTCAGTCATTTCATCAGTCTCTTCAAGAAGCATGAGAAGACAACACCGCTGCAGTATAGAAACCATTGGGCATAAATTACCGGATACCGCGAAAATTCTCTATTTAGTGATTGCTCAACGATTACTTTTTTCTCAGGATCAAATGAAAAATATATAAATACATACGAAACGAAGGAGGATCCCCTCAGTGAAAAAATATGCGAACATGATCATCGATAAAGAGTTTCAAATCTCCAAGATCGACAAGCGGATCTACGGCTCTTTCATCGAACACCTCGGCCGCGCCGTCTATACAGGCATTTATCAGCCCGGACATCCAAGTGCCGATGAGAACGGTTTCCGAAAGGATGTGCTGGAGCTGGTTCGGAACCTGAATGTGCCGATCATCCGTTATCCGGGAGGCAATTTCGTGTCAACGCTGGACTGGGAGGACACGGTAGGCCCTGTGTCACAGCGGCCGAAACGGCTGGATCTTGCGTGGCGCAGTCTGGAGACAAATGAATTCGGTCTGAACGAATTTGCCAAATGGGCAAAAGCGGCAGGATCCGACGTGATGATGGCTGTAAATCTCGGGACGAGAGGAGTGGCGGATGCGATGCATTTGCTGGAGTACTGCAATATCGATTCCGGATCAAAATACGCGGATCTGCGCATCAGCCACGGGGTGAAGGAACCGCTGCAGATAAAGACCTGGTGCCTCGGGAATGAGATGGACGGTCCCTGGCAGTTCGGCGCGAAGACGATGGATGAGTACGGAAGGCTCGCCTGCGAGACTGCGAAAGCAATGAAGCAGATCGATCCATCGATCGAACTGGTTTCGTGCGGAAGTTCGAACCCGGGGATGCCGACCTTTCCGCAGTGGGAGGCGACAACTCTGGAGCATACGTATGATTACGTGGATTATGTTTCCCTTCATGAGTACTTCGGAAACCGCGAGAACGACACCGCGAATTTCCTGGCGAAATCGATGGAAATGGAGAACTTCATTCGGACCGTGATCGCCACCTGCGACTTTGTCAAAGCCAAGAAGCGCAGCAAAAAACAAATCAATCTCAGCTTCGATGAATGGAATGTATGGTTCCATACATGTGATTCGGATCAGGAGGAGATGAAAGAGAAACCCTGGCAGCAGGCACCGTCGCTTTTGGAGGATCAGTATACGTTTGAGGATGCTCTTGCGGTGGGAACATTCCTGATCACATTGATCCGCAACAGCGACCGGGTGAAGATGGCATGCCTCGCGCAGCTTGTCAATGTCATCGCGCCGATCATGACGGAGAAAGAAGGAAGCGCGTGGACGCAGACGATCTATTATCCGTTCCTGCATGCCTCCCACTACGGACGCGGAACAGCGCTGCGTCCGGTCCTGACCAGTTCGAAGCATGACACACTGGAGTTCACCGATGTAGCGGATGTGGACAGCGCGGTTGTCTATGACGAGGAGGCGGATACCGTGACGATCTTTGCGGTGAACCGCGATCTCAAGGAGGATATTCCGCTGACATGCGATATCGGTTCCTTCGCGGGAATGAAAGTGCAAGAACACATTGTACTTGAAAGTGAGGATCTGAAGGCGGTCAATTCCGCTGCCGGGCAGAGGGTTGCACCCGTATCGAAGGTGGATTTTTCAGGAAATGAGAGGATCGTGAAGATCAATCTGCCGAAGGCTTCCTGGAACGTGATCCGCCTCGGCAAAGGCTGATGCGTTTGCAGCAGGTTGCCTCTGGAAATAGCGAAGATGGTTGCTATCTGTTATTGCGATATGTGCCGGATGGTGAAAGTTTTCATGAGGGCTAAGAGATCTTCCAGCGAAAGAACTAAAGAAATACCCCCTGCAAGCCCTTATAAATACAGGGTTTGCAGGGGGTATTACACACGTTTTGTCCTATCTTCTTAATCCAGGTGGAACAGCTCCTCCAGATCAATGCAGACCGGACTGTTGTCCGGATTGGTCTCCATGAGATCTGCCATGAAATCCCACCATTTGCGGTTGATCACCGTGTCGGCGCTTCCGCTCCACTTGGCTTCATCCTCGATCTCAATGATCGCAAAGAGAGTATCCGTCTCTTCATCAAGAGCGATCGTATAGTTTTTGCCGCCGTACTCATGGATCATATCGATCATTTCCGGCCAGAGTGCGTTATGGCGCTTCCGGTACTCTTCCTTCATTCCCGGATACAGTTTCATCTTGAAAATCTTTCTGATCATGGTCATCCTCCCTATCACATGGCTTTTTGTGCTTCTCGAGCTTCTCACGCATCACACACACATCACACGCACACGCGAATCACACGTAAAAGCTGTCCGTCAGCCTAGTCACCGAACAGAGAAGCGTACCCCGCGTATTTATATTGCGGATTCGATTGTGTGCTCTATTGTATTTTCTATCGAATTTTCATTTTCTATTGCATTTTCTATTGCGTTCTCCCCCGCGTTCAGAATACCGCGTACGGAATGTTCATCAGCTTCGCGACCTTAATGAACAGATCTTTGTTATGTCCGACGGACAGAGCCAGGTGGTGCGTCGGTGCCTCCGGAAACCACTTGTCCATGTACTCAGCCGGCGGCTCCGCAAAGCGAATGTGTGTCATCGTATTGCCGTTCTGCAGAAGCGGGCCGTCGATGGCTTCGCCCTCACTGATGTTGAATTTCAGGCGGCCGTCGCCCGTCTGGGTCACGCCGAGCGTTGTAACCGGTCCCTGCTTTACCTTTGCTTCTACCGATACGCCGCTTCCCTTCTTGCCGTGGTAAACGCCCATGCCGCGAAGGATCGGTTTTCTGTCCGAGATCGCGATGTGGAACGGACCGTCATGTCCGAGGATCATTGTATTCAGGTTGAAGTCCGCCGCAACGATCTCGCAGAAGCTTCCGCCCTTGCCGAGGATATCCGCGATCTTCATCGCCAGTGCGGTCTTGATATCGCCCTCGCCGGAGCAGGCAACACCCTGTGCTGTCAGAAGGGAATGTCCTACGATAAAGCCGCTCTGGATCTGCTCGTAGTAGTTATTATTCTGGCCATGATAGAAATAGGAGATGCTGTCAAGGCGGCGATCCAGAACCATCTTCTCCTGCGCGACCGCTACCTTCGCGGACCAGTGAAGCTGCTCATCCGTCGGCTTCTTCGCGATCGGATCGGACGGAGAATCACCGGAGATCTCAAAGAACTGCATAATGCTCTCGAGCTTTGCCTCCACTTCTTCGTCGGTCACCTGTTCCAGATAGGATGCGAGATCGCACATCTCGAGAACCTCAATGTCGATTCCCGTCTGTCCCTGAAGCATCGTGAAATCACTGTACATATCGAGCATGCCGCTGTAATAGCCGCCGAGGAAGCCGAATCTGGCGTGCTGCAGCGTTCTCTTGACCATCGCAGCGCCGCACCACTCTTCGATCTCCTTCCAGGCTTTGATCGCCTCCGGCCGCTCTGCCGTGTTCTCATCGGCCTTTGCGAATGTCGGTGTGTAGTCGAGGCCCAGCAGACCGTTTACCGCATAGAACGGGATCCCGGAACGATTGAACGCGTTCGAGATCTCCGGAATCGAACAGCCGACACACTGCGCAAGCCAGCGGTCTGTGCCCGTTCTGTCATAGGCCATCGCCGCTTCCGGCTGGAGATTCAGGATCACCGCCGGCGCCTTGCAGATCTGATGAACCGGCAGAACGCACGCACTGGTGTAATACGTCGCTGCATGGGAAAAAACAATGTCCGCGTTGCACTTATTGAAATATTCTCCGGCTTCGCGTCCCTTTTCTTCGGTATCGACCATGCCGAAGTTATATACTTCGCCAAATTCCGAAAGTCTCTTCTCGATGAAGCGATTGTACTCCATCAGACAATCATACAATCCCTCAAACTGTCCCCAGTAGGTGTGCAGTCCCGCGCTGTAGATGCCGATCCTCGGTTTTCTGATATCTCTGATCCGTTCCATAGTAAAGCCCTCCGTTTCCCATCACATTATGTAAAAATTTCAAGATGATCACCGTCTCACCCTGCGTCATCCTCATTGCTTATACATCAATTATATAGCGAACCCGGCAGAAAACATCCCACTTCATTGACACAAAATATCACTATCTTGCTGTAGTAAATATTTCTCTTCTGAAACTCCTATGCCACTTTTCGTTCCCGCCGATTCGGCGGCGGATCCTAATAGCATAGCTTCGGACAGAAATACCACATGACACCTTGAAGGCATTGCCCGTGCTGCGGCACACAGAGAAAACATCCGGCGCAGCGACATTTGGACTGAACGACTCGCTGCCAAACTACTGCCGGTACCTTCCGGTCGTGAGGGAAACGGAGCAAGCGGATGTTTTCTCTGCGTGCCGCAATCAACAAGTTAATCTTCAAGGCGTCATGCGGCGTGTTTTCGTACACGTAGAAGGATCCCCGCCGAAACCGGCGGGGATCCGAAAAATCTTATTCAGTTCTCAGAAGAGAAAGTCGATTTAGTAAACCTCTTTCCACTCGTCGATGTTGTCCGGGTTGAACTGGAACGGAGCACCAAGGATGATCTCGGAAGCGCCATCGCCGTTTACAGTAACTGTGTACGGGCTGTTCTCCATGTCGCCAGCTTCGAACTGATCGCCTTCAGCGCCTGTGATGGTCTCATCAACAAGTGCGATGGAAGCGTATGCAGCGAGTTTTCCAAGGTCGATCGGGTTCCAAAGGAACATGTACGGACAGCTGTGAGCATCATCAGCACCGATGTACTCAGCCATCTCAGACGGAAGTCCAAGACCTGTCAGTTTAACCGGAGAAGCCTGGTCCTGAAGAACCTTAGCTGCTGCAGCGATACCAACGGTTGTCGGTGCGCAGATAACTTTCAGATCCGGGTATTTCTGAAGCAGAGCCTGTGTCTGGTCAGTGGATTTCTGCGGCTCATCATCGCCGTATGCAACTTCATCAAGAACGAGTTTGCTGTACTTCTCATCGCTCTCAGCGATCGACTTCATAGCTTCGATCCAGGAGTTCTGGTTGGTAGCCTGGGATGTAGCGGAAAGGATTGCGTACTCACCTTCGCCGCCGGTCAGATCATATACAGCGTCGATCAGAGCCTGACCAACTTCCTGAACACCTGCCTGGTTGCAGAATGTCATACGGCTGGAAGCTTCAACATCGGAGTCCAGGGTAAGAACTTTGATTCCTGCATCCATAGCCTGCTGCAGAACTGCGGACAGAGCGTTTGCGTCGTTAGCTGCGATTGCGATACAGTCAACTTTCTGAGAGATCAGAGAGTTGATAACGGAGATCTGTGCATCGGCTGTAGGCTGCTCCGGGTTCTGTACGATGCATGTGCCGCCTTCAGCCTCGATAACTTCCTGGAATCCGGAAGCCTCTCTCTCGTTGTACGGGTTACCTGCGGATTTGGTTACGATTGCGTAGGTTTTTCCTGCTGCGCCGGAGCCGCCTGCTGCGCTTGTGGAAGCTGCAGATGTGGAAGCTGCGGATGTGGAAGCTGCAGAAGTTGCTGCTGCGGATGTTGCTGCGCTGTCAGATCCGGAAGCTCCGCATCCTGCGAGTAAACCTGCAGCCATTGTTGCACATACGAGTGCGCTGACTAACTGTTTTTTCATTTCTTTCCCTCCTAAAATGAAATCATTATAAAGCTCTTAGCTTATAAAGCTCATAGGCCATGTGGCAGGTATCTCTCCCGACCACAAATTCAGTGTAGCATTACGCGTCTGTATCCAAAATGGTAAAATTCTTCGAAATCGGGTGATTTTTTACGATGAAAGAGTAATTTTTACCTATGGGCAAATGTTTTTTGCACTTTTCCATGTGCTTTATCACAACAAAAAGCCTCGTCCTATCGGCGCTTCGCCGACAAAACGAGGTTTTTTATCACTTGTTATATGCTCTTTGCCAATCGGCAATCATTCAATAGCGATGATCAGGCCTGAGAAGCTTTTCTCTTCTTGTTCTTGATCGCTGCGCTGATCGCCGGGATCAGTACGGATACGATCAGGAGGATACCGATAACGACCAGGATGAGCTGGGTATTGATATTTCTCTGACCAAGCGCGATACGCAGGCAGACGATCGTGAAGCCTGCGATAACAGCACCGACAAGGTTTCCTTTACCACCGGTCGTAGCGATTCCGCCGAATACGCACATTGCGATAACATCCATCTCATAACCCTGTCCGGTCGTTGTATTTGCACCGAAGGTAGTGGACAGATAGAACAGTGCACAGAGGCCGGCCATTGCGCCGATGAGGGCGAAGCAGATGAAGCGGATCTTCTGAACCGGGATACCCGCAAACTGTGCAGCGGTGTGGTTGCTTCCGATTGCGTACAGCTTCCGTCCGAAGGTCGTTCTGGACAGAACGAAGATGAAGATGACAGCTGCGATCACAATAAGGAAGAAAACTACCGGGAACGGTCCGACCATCTTCGCCAGCAGCATGATTGCCTTGCTGTTGGTAAGGGATGTGGATCCGCCGCTTCCCAGAGATACCTCCGCGATTCCACGGAAGATGATCTGTGTACCGAGGGTTACGATCATGGCCGGCAGCTCCTGGAACTTTGTCAGGATAGCGCCGTTCAGGCATCCGCACAGAAGACCTACGCCGATGCAGACGATCGCGATTACAGGGAGCGGAGCGCCGCCGTTGCCGGCAAAGCAGCCGAGTGTTGCCGCCAGACAAACGATCGCGCCGACGGAGATATCGATCTCCGCAATGATCAGGATGTAGCCC
>JAXJTA010000330.1:0-5708 GCA_036309825.1 Eubacterium sp.
GGGCCTCATCTACGGCATGGGCCACGCAGTTTATACCTTGTCCGATCCCCGATGCGTTATCCTGAAGGAGTACGCGAAAAAGCTTTCCATCGAAAAAGACGTGGAAGATGAGTACCGGCTCTATGAGGCGGTCGAGAAGATCGGTAAGGAATGTATGATGCAGAAACGCCGCCTTGTGAAGCCGATCTGCGCGAATGTAGATTTTTACAGTGGTTTTATTTATTCTATGCTCGATTTCCCGAGAGAACTCTTTACCCCGATCTTCGCGATCGCCCGTATTTCAGGCTGGTCCGCGCACCGTATCGAGGAGATGGTAAACGGCGGCAAGATCATTCGTCCTGCTTACAAGTATGTCGGTCATCACCGCAGATATATCCCGCTTGAAGAGCGCAGAGATAAATAAAAACACTTGCGTCAAGTAAAAAACCTTGACACGGGAAAATGAATGGTATATTATGAGCGAGTACGTAAAAAATACTCGCTCTTTTTGTGCGATTTCGGCTGATGGGTAGAGAATGGAAGTCTTTGTTGAAAAATCATTATTATTTGATTTTTACGGCGAACTGCTGACAGAGCATCAGCGCCGCATCTATACGGAGATCGTTTTTAACGATTATTCCGCGGCGGAGGTGGCTGCCGATGAGGGAATCAGCCGGCAGGGCGTACACGATCTGATGAAGCGCTGTGACAGGCTGCTGGAGGATTATGAATCCAGACTTCATCTGGTCGACAAGTTTGTACATATTCGGGATAACATAAGGCAGATCCAGACGCTGACAACAGAAACGGCGGAAGGAACAGCCGAGGATCGTATGAAACAGATCCGCGAGATCTCGTCATCGATTCTGGAGGAGTTATAGTATGGCATTTGATAGCTTAACCGAAAAACTGACAGATGTCTTTAAAAGCCTTCGAAGCAAAGGCACTCTGACGGAGACCGATGTAAAGACTGCCATGAAGCAGGTCAAGATGGCACTGCTGGAGGCGGATGTTAATTTCAAAGTCGTTAAGCAGTTTGTAAATACGGTTCAGGAGAAGGCCATCGGACAGAATGTCATGAGCGGTCTGAATCCGGGACAGATGGTCGTTAAGATCGTGCATGAAGAACTGATCACGTTGATGGGCTCGGAGACAACGGAACTTCCGCTTCGTCCCACCTCACAGATCACCGTACTGATGATGATCGGTCTTCAGGGTGCCGGAAAAACGACGACCGCGGCAAAGCTTGCCGGCAAGCTGAAGGCGAAAGGCCGCAAGCCACTGCTGGTTGCCTGTGACGTTTACCGTCCGGCTGCGATCAAACAGCTGCAGGTAAACGGCGAGAAGCAGGGCGTTGAAGTTTTTGCTATGGGCGATAAGAAGAGCCCGGTGCAGATCGCGAAAGCCGCGATTGAGCATGCACAGAAGACAGGAGCCAACGTTGTGATCCTCGATACCGCAGGTCGTCTGCAGATCGATGAGAGCATGATGCAGGAGCTCGTTGAGATCCGCGAAGCTGTCCGTGTGGACGCATCGATCCTTGTGGTCGACGCGATGACCGGTCAGGAAGCGGTCAATGTATCGAAGGCATTCCAGGATAAGGTCGGTATCGACGGCGTTATCCTTACCAAATTAGACGGCGACACACGAGGCGGTGCCGCACTTTCCATCCGTGCCATCTGCGGCAAGCCGATCCTTTTTGTCGGCATGGGCGAGAAACTTTCCGATCTGGAACAGTTCTATCCGGACCGCATGGCGTCCCGAATCCTCGGCATGGGTGATGTGCTCAGCCTGATTGAGAAGGCACAGGCCAACGTTGATGAAGAGAAGGCCCGTGAGATGGAAGCAAGGGTGAGAAAAGCCAAATTCACCTTTGACGATTATCTGACCAGTATGGATCAGATGAGAAAAATGGGCGGCATTACCGGGATCCTCGGAATGATGCCGGGAATGAGCGGCAAGATGAAGGACATCGAGAATATGATCGATGAGAAGGATCTTGCCAGAAAAGAGGCGATCATCCATTCGATGACACCGAAGGAGCGCGCGAATCCTGATCTGATCAATATTTCGAGAAAGCAGCGTATCGCAAAGGGCGCCGGCGTGGACATCAGCGAGGTCAACCGTTTTATCAAGCAGTTTGACCAGACGCGCAAGATGATGAAGCAGATGCCGGGAATGCTCAAGGGAAAAGGCCGGAAGGGCCGCGGCATGATGCCGGGCGGTTTGGGAGGTTTCAATCTGCCGTTCTGATAAGGAACCGGATTGTTCTCATATATTATTTACAGGTACAGAACGTACAATCTTACATTATTCAATTTCATGGAGGTAATGAAAAATGGCAGTTAAAATTCGTCTGAGAAGAATGGGACAGAAGAAAGCACCTTTCTATAGAATCGTAGTAGCAGATGCTAACTCTCCGAGAGATGGAAGATTCATCGAGGAGATCGGAACCTACGATCCGAACCAGGATCCGTCCGTATACAAAGTTGACGAGGAAGCAGCTAAGAGATGGCTTCAGAATGGCGCTCAGCCGACACAGGTCGTTGGTAAGATCTTCAAACTCGCCGGTATCGAGAAATAATATTCAGCGGGGGTATTTTGAATGAAAGAGTTGGTTGAAGTGATCGCCAAAGCTCTTGTCGAAAATCCTGACGCTGTTGTGGTTAATGAGACTGATAACGGAAAAGAGATCAAGATCGAGCTGAAGGTCGCTCCTGACGATATGGGAAAGGTCATCGGTAGACAGGGTCGGATCGCTAAAGCAATTCGCTCCGTCGTGAAGGCAGCCTCTACCAGAATCGATAAAAAAGTTATTGTAGACATTATTGAGTAAATATTAGGGGGTTTAGCGCAGCCGCGTTAGACTCCCTTTTATCACCTGTTGTAAAGGAGAAGATATGCAGAAATTGCTGCAGGTAGGTTCCGTGACAACGACACACGGTGTGCGCGGGGAGATGAAGGTTTTTCCGACGACCGATGATCCGGTGCGTTTCAGAAAACTGAAAGAAGTGATCATGCAGAAGGGCAGTGTCACCGAGACCAGGAAAGTGCAGTCGGCCAAGTTTTTTAAGGGAATGGTCATTCTGAAGGTCGAGGGGATCGAAACGATGGATGAAGCGGCCGCACACCGCGGATTCGACCTCTTTGTGCCCCGTGAGCAAGGTGTACGGCTGAAAAAGGATGAGTATTACACCGCCGATCTGATCGGAATGGATGTCTATCTCGAAGACGGTTCGCGCTTCGGCACATTGTCGGATATTCTGCAGACCGGAGCCAATGATGTCTACTCGGTCACGACCGAGGCAAACGGCGAAGTGTTGATTCCGGCCATTAAAGCGTGTATCATAAATGTTGATGTAGCTGAAAATAAAATGATCGTTCACCTTCTTCCGGGACTTCTGGATCTCTGATCCGGAGGCAAAGGAAAGAGCGTGCCGGTGCTTCCGCAAGGTTCATGTCCGGTACGGTTTTTCGGTGATGGGAAAGGCGGTTTTATGAAGACTTGTAGATATTGCGGAGCACAGCTTGCCGATGACGCAAGAGCCTGCAGCAACTGCGGCAGACCCTGTGACAATGTTTCGCTGAACAACGATGCCGGCAGCGATACCACGAACAACCGGAATAACGGATGGGAGAATCGCGATCCGGCACAGAATGACCGGAACAGCGGAAACGGAAACAGCGGCACGTGGAACAATACGAACGGCAGCGCCGGCTGGAACGAGCCGGGAAGAAACGGAAACAGCGGCTGGAACGAGCCGGGAAGAAGCGGCAATGGTGGCTGGAGCGAGGCGAATAACGGATATCGTGATTTCGGCAATTCGAATTACAACAACTATAATAATTATAACAATTACAACAACTACAATCAGCCGGGGCGCGGCACGAGAACCAATATCTGCTGCATGCTGTCTCTGATCTTCGCATGTGCAGGGATCCTCCTGGACTCTCTGCTGATGATTCCGTCGATCGTTGCGATCATTCTGGCGATCGTCGGCATTGTGCAGTGCAATAAGAACCCGGAATATTCGGGTAAAGGAATGGGGATTGCCGGACTGATTATCGGGATCATCGTTACGGTCTTCTATATCTTTGTTTTTGTCGCGGCAATCGCACTTGCCGGAGAGATGCTGAATAATCCGGATTTCATGCAGCAGTTCGAGCAGTATATGGAAGACATGGGCTATGGGATCCACCTGCTCTCGATGCATCTGCCGATTCTGTAAGGAAAGTGATGACACATGAATTTTTATGTACTGACTTTGTTTCCGGAATTGATCGACACGATCGTCAATACAAGTATAACCGGCCGTGCCGTCAGGAACGGGTCGCTGCATGTAGAGACGATCAACATTCGTGACTTTTCCGTGAGAAAAACAAATCGCGTCGATGATTATCCTTACGGCGGCGGTGCCGGGATGGTCATGGAAGCGGAACCGGTCTATCGCGCCGTTCGATCTGTCGAGGAAAAGGCCGGCACGAAGCCGCGCGTTGTCTATATGACACCACAGGCGGAGGTTCTGAACCAGACGAAGGTCGAATCACTGGCGCAGGAGAAGGACCTGATCCTCCTGTGCGGACATTACGAGGGAATCGATGAACGGGTGCTGCAGGAGGTCGTAACCGATTATATTTCCATCGGCGATTACGTGCTGACGGGAGGAGAACTTGGCGCAGCCGTTCTGATCGATGCCGTATCGCGTTTTGTCCCCGGCGTGCTGAGTAACGAGGAATCGTCGCAGTTTGAATCGCTCCAGGATAATCTGCTGGAGTATCCTCAATTTACCAGACCGGAGGAGTGGCACGGCGAGAAGGTTCCGCAGGTCCTCTTAAGCGGCGATCACAAGAAGATCGAGGCATGGCGCCATGAACAGTCGCTGATCCGAACGCGAGAGAGACGCCCCGATCTGTTGAAGAAAAGCTATCGGGTGTCGGCTGTCACGTACGGCGGTGTCGACCCGGCGTATGCGGAGTCATTGACCGGTCACATTACCCGCTATGGGGAAATGTTTGATTACAATCGCCGCAAATTGCAGAAGACGAGACGGACTCTTTCGGAAAGAGATCTGCTCCTTCTGTTTACGGATAAGAATAGTGGTGCGGATGCTGGAAATCTCTCGGAACCGTTCCGCAATCTGTTCGGGAAGGGAACACCGCTTATTCCGATCCTTCCGGAGGTGGAAGAGCTTTCCGATGAAGAGAAAAACTTCTTCGAGAAGCGCGGTTTTTGCCTGCTGGAATCGATGCATTCTCTGGGACGTACGGGGGAGGAAGAGCAGACAAAGGATGCTCTTGAAATAAGAGAAAAAGTCTTGCATTTTGCAAATTGATAGTGTATACTCAATAAGTCTGCGAGCAATGAAGCTTGGGATGATGGTCCGCTGTCACGCTTATCGGTGGTATGAACATCCATTTTACTTATATAAGGAGAGATAGAAATGAACGACATCATCAAGAAAATCGAGCAGGAACAGTTAAAGAGCGAAGTTCCGGAGTTCCGCGTTGGCGATACCGTACGTGTATACGGTAAGATCAAAGAGGGAAACCGTGAAAGAGTACAGGTATTCGAAGGCGTAGTACTGAAGAAGCAGGGCGGAAGCAACCGTGCTACATTCACAGTACGTAAGACATCCAACGGCATCGGTGTTGAGAAGACATGGCCGCTGCATTCTCCGAACGTAGAGAAGGTAGAGGTTGTTCGTGAGGGTAAAGTAAGACGTGCAAAA
>JAXJTA010000331.1:0-9504 GCA_036309825.1 Eubacterium sp.
GTAAAGAGGGACAGCGCGATCGAGATGATCGCCGAACCGATCAGACCGACGACCGCGGGCCGAAGGCCGCTCATGCATCCCTCCACGAGCCGGTTTTTCCTGAATTTGTCAAAAACCTTTGCGACCAGAAGAATGACGATGAACGAAGGCAGGACCACGCCGAGTGTTGCCGCCACCGCTCCCGGAAATCCGGCGCAGCGGGCGCCGATATAGGTCGAAACATTGACCGCGAAGGGTCCCGGCGTGCTCTCACTGACCGCGATGAAGTCGACGATCTGTTCCTTCGTCATCCAGCCTTTCGTCAGAACTTCCTGCCGGATCATCGGCAGCATCGCGTAGCCGCCTCCGAAAGTGAACGCACCGATCTCGAAGAAGGTCAGAAATAATTGCAGAAGGATCATCTGTCCGCCTCCTTCCCCGCCCCCGTCGAAAGTGTACAGACAAGTCCGATCGCCGCCGCAGCCAGGATCACGAACAGCACATTGATGTCGAAGATCGTCACAGAAAGCAGAGCTCCGGCGATGATCAGCATCGAGACTGCGTTTTTATCGATGGCACGGAACATCGTGATGCACGCGTGAATGACGAGTGCCAGAACAGACGCCCGGATGCCGAAGAAGGCGTATTTCACAATGCGCGCGTTCTCGAACTGCCGCAGGATGAATGACAGAACAAATATGATCAGAAATGACGGCAGGATAACACCGAAGGTCGCCGCTGCCGCTCCCCCAAATCCCGCTACCCGGTAACCGACGAAGGTTGCCGCGTTCACGGCGATCGGACCCGGCGTGGATTCGGCGATCGCCACCACATCGAGAATGTCCTTCTCGGAGAGCCATTTCTTCCGCGTCACGACCTCCCGCTGGATCAGCGGAATCATCGCATAACCGCCGCCGAAGGTAAATGCTCCGATCTTTATAAAGGTTAAGAATAATTGCAAAAACTTCTTCATCGTATCCCCTGTTCATTGCACTGGTCGGCAGGTCTTGCAGCTGCAGCTCAAGCTGTCCCGCTGTTTTTCCGCAATACCCTGCTAAGTATACCATATACACACAGAAAATCCGAACTTATTACATACCTTTGCATATCGAAATAAAGCCCGATGTAAAAACAAGCTGAAAAAATGCACACACCGCAAACTTTCCGCGATGTGTGCACCATTATTACCGGGAATGAAGCGTCCCCACTATATCAATTCTCAAAGGAATCCGCTTTTGCGTACTTTTCATCGTAATCTTCGCAGAAGAATACCTGGAAGTAACCGAGCTTTACTTTGTCCTTCTCGGTAATCTTGCTGACGATCAGAATCAGGATGAGAGATAAGATCCAGGCCGGAACGAACGCATGAATACCGCCCAGATTTGCCGCCCACCATGCCTTGGTGACCGGAATAACACTGGACAGGAAGTAGAACAGCACATAGGCGCCGAAACCGCCGACGATCGACGCGAAAGCGCCCTTGGCTGTGCATTTCTTCCAATAGAGTCCGCAGAATACCGGGAAGTACCAGGCGGAGCAGATCGCGCCGAGCGCGAAGTTAATAATATACTGGGACAGATCGGTCGGTTTCAAAGCAATCAATGTGGCAATGATCGCGATGCCGAGGATGCAGATATTAGTCAGCTTCTTCTGGGTCGCTTCGTCAGCCTTCGGATGGTAGCAGGTCACATACACATCCTTGATGAGTGCCGTTGCACCGGCCATGCAGATGCCTGCGATAGAAGACTGGATCGCCGCGAAAATGCCGCAGAAAATGATGCCCGCAACCCACGGCGGCAGCAGATTGGTTGCAACGAAGATCGTCGAGTAATCCCGAACCTCAAGATTCGGATTAATCGCGTGAACAAGCGGTCCGGTGAAGCACATGATTCCCTGAACCAGTGTGAAGACGCAGCAGGAAATGATGATGCCCTGTTTAAGTTTCTTGTGGTTGTTATAGGTCATAGTGACCGTCAATGCGTGCGGCAGAACACCGAGACCGACGCCGGCAAAAAGAGCTGTGCCCAGAGCGCTCCAGAAGGAGAATACTGTATCCGCCTTAACCATTTCCGGATAGCTGTCCGCCAGATAACGCATGGCAGCTTCCATGCTCCCGTATTTCTGTGTATTGGTAGCGATCAGCACGCCGATGATCGCGAACGTCGCCAGAAGCATGATCACACCCTGAATACTTGCAACCTTTGCCATCGATTTGATACCACCGGAAAGTGTATAGGCAACGGTGATTACAATAACCAGAATAATACCGAGGTAGTAAGCATTGGATCCTGTTACAGCGGCAAAAACTTTCGCGCCGGCGGTAATCTGACCTGCCGTAAAGAAGGTAAGACCAAACGCGCCGGTAATGGCAAGCGCGGTAACGACCTTTTTGGACTGGAAACGCAGACCAAGCAGCTGCTGAAATGTTACGGCACCTGTGCGGTCACGGAGAATCGCAACTTTTCTACCGACACTTCCGAGGCCGAAAGCCGCGGTCAGAAATCCCGCGTAATAAACGAGTGCCGCCGTATAGCCGACAGCATAACCGAGTCCCGGTGCCGATACCATCGTACCGCCGGCCATGGAGTTTGTGGCTGCGATCATCGCGATCGAAAAAGCGCCGAGGCTGCCGCCTCCGGTAAGAAATGCCGCCAGACCGTCCTTTGCACCCTTTCGGGATTGTGCTTTTATATACAGGCCGAAGCCTACGATCGCCGCACTGTAAATGATCAGCATCACGATCATCAGGATCGACGTGGACTGTTTAATGGAAAATCCCCCCAGATCAAAACTCATTTTTCTGTACCTCCCTTTTTGTCACGCGCTGTAAGCGGAAATTCCTTCCATCTGATCAGGTAGATGATTCCGATTACAAACATCGCGAGATAGATAAGGATCGCACCGGTTACCCACATTGGAAAGCCCAGAAAATACTTCATCTGTGCCGGATCACCCGTTCCAAAGGCGAACATCCAGATCGTTGCCAGGATCGTTGCCACCAGGCCGAGTACATGGAAAAAAACGGCGTCCTTGCGGCCCGCTTCCATTCTCTCGTCCACGGCGCCGACGTTTTTCACATCGTAATCCGTGGACTCGAGGTCAACACTTGTCTTGTTCATAATTATACACTCCTTCTTTGCATATTATTGCGTCTCTAATGCATATTGCACTTAATTCAGCCACGCACATAAAATATTTTAGCATTTTTATAAATTTTTACAAACATTTTTCTATCGAATATTGTATAATATTCAAGAATATTATTCGATAAGGAGTGTTTTACATGTCTGTTTTAATAAAAGCAAAGGGAAGCCGCCACATCGGCGGAAAAAAAGTGACCATTGAAGGGAGCGCACCGATCGAGACACATTTCTGGCCCGGAGGACCGCCTGTGACCTATGATCCGAACGGAGATTTTCAGGCGGGACAGATGTACGTTCAGTACACAGAACTGGAGAACCCCGTTGTCCCCTACCCGGTCTGCATGATTCACGGAGGCGGAGCAACAGGCGCACTTTTTGAGACTACACAGAAGGGCGAACCCGGTTGGGAATTCATGTTCCTGGACAACGGATTTAATGTAAATGTCAGCGACGGCGTGGAACGCGGCCGTTCCTCCTGGGCACAGTTCCCGGAGATCAATGATGGACCGCCGATGTTCATGAGCTACAGTGAGCGCTGGACTACCTACCGTCTCGGACCGCGATACGGCGTTGCTTTCGAGGGAAGCCGTTTTTGCAGTGATGGATATGATCAGTTCATGAAGCAGCAGGTCCCGCGCTGGACCACCTCCAATGCCATGGTACAGGCGGCTTACGATGAGTATTTCGCAGGTATGACAGACGGTATGATCGTGCTCGCGCACAGCCAGGGCGGTCTCTTCGCTCTGAATGCGGCGCTCAAAAATGTGCAGAACATCAAGGGTGTGATTCTTGTAGAAAGTTCCTCGACGATGGATCCGGCGAACGTGGACATTTCCCCGTTCAAAGACATTCCGTTCCTCTTTGTATATGGTGATTATCTGAAACCGGAATATGAGATCGACGGCTATATCTGGCCGGGAAGCTTCGCATACAAGGGATCGATGCGCAATATGCACGCAAAGCTGCTGGAGATAGGCGGCAACAGTACATGGATGGAGCTGCCGGATATGGGAATCTATCACAACACCCATGCGCTGATGCTCGAAGACAACTCACGACAGATTGCAGACCTGATCTGCGACTGGATCCGGAAAAACGTAAAATAATTCCACTGTCCGGAATCACCAGTACTCTCCGCTGTAGTAGGCGCTGCCGCCATCTTCTCCGCCGCCGTCTTCATCGCCGCCGAGAGGATTGCCGCCCTGCTCCGCCTGCTGTTGTTCTTCCGATCGCTCGCCCATCGACTCATCTTTCCTGTCGTTGAGCTCGTTACGAACATTCTGCTCGCGGTTCGAGCTGCCGGAGTTGTTATTCCGGTTCCGGTCAGACTGCTGATTCTCGGGGTCCTGTTCCTCGCTTTCCGGCGGTTCGTAGCCAAGTTCTTTCAGCATCTCGTCGATATCTTTTTTCAATTTCTCCGCATTCTCGCTGTGCCCGTTCGCGTCCGCCGGATCGGCACAGCCGTTTGCTGTCAGGATCTGCCGCGCCGCCAGGAGCTGGTTGATGGCACTTTTCTTCTGCTTGTCCGTATCGAGATGATCGAAATCGATCTTCTGTATAATTGAAAGTGCCAGATTGATCCGCACCGGACACTCTTTTGTGCCGCGCGGACCTGCTTCGAGCGCCTTCTCATAATCGGCGATCGCCTGATCAAAATCCCCGTTCCGGTAAGCCGCATTTCCGCAGTTGTAGTAAGCGACATACTCTTCCGGGAAGCCCACCTTCGTGATCGGCTCCTCGATACTCCGATCAAAGGTGCCGGCATTGTATTTGCTGATGAAGTTCTCGTTCACCGCCTGCCGGATGAGCAGGATCGCCGCTCCGACCGCAAGGACAGCGCAGAAAATATCGATCACGATCATCACACGGCGGTACTTTCTGCCGCCGGTCGATCCTCGTCCGACAGATCCTATATCAGAGTATCCGCGTCCGACAGATCCGGTATCAGAGTATCCTCGTCCGGCAGATCCGGTTTCAGAGTATGCGCGTCCGTTGCCGGAGCGCTCCTGCCACCGGTCCATATTCAATTGTGCATTCCGATTCTTATCCCGCATCTTCTGTCTCTCCGGCTGCCTCTTAACTGTCTCGTTGGTCTGTCTCTCGTGGTCTGTTTCTCAAGGTCTGTTTCTCAAGGTCTGTTTCTCAAAGTCTGTTTCTCTGATCTAAATTATCGTCCAATGGTGAACTTCCGCCACTCACTTACATACGTCTCTTCCGGATCAGCAGGTACGCTTCCAGGATCAGCAGCCCCGCGAGCGGATAGACGAAATAGAAATAAATATCACTGTATACGACGGCGCGGTCGGAGTGTTCGATCGTGACCGAGCTTCCCGCGCGGATCGCGTCGACAATGACGTTCACACTTTCCGTATTGAGCGCGTGAATATAATCCACATCCAGATCCGCGGCGATCGCCGTCAGTGTCGTCTCGTCCAGATGCGAAACGGCATCCGCATGCTCCGTGTAATCATAGAAATAAGACCGTGTACTGTTCGGCTCTTCGATCCTCGAACCTTCCTCCGTTCCGAGTCCGATGACCGCGCCGCCGTTCACGTACTGTTCCAGATCTCTGTAGGACATCAGCTCGGTTCCGTCCGTGATCTCCCCGTCGCTCAGGAAAAAAACGATCGTCGTCCGTTTGTCTTTCTTCGCGGAGGACTGGAGAAGCGCCTCCATGTCCGGATACGGTGTGTTCAGGTTGCTGCCTTTCGCGTAGTAGGAATCGAGGATCGAGATCGTTTCGATCGCGTCCTCCACATTATCGGTGTCCTGCGTAAAAGGCGCCAGGATCTTTGTCTGGTTGTCAAAGCGGATGAGTCCGAAGCTGCAGCCTTTGAGCTTCTGCATGATCGACTCGCAGATCGCCGCCGCTCCGTCGATTCGCCGGTTTCCGTACTCGTAATCGCCGGCCCACATGCTGATCGTCGTATCCACCACGAAAAGGACGTCGACGTTTTTCAACTCAACATCGGCGTTGCGGTCCTGCACCATCGGCCGCAGACTGATCACAACGACGAGCACGAGGATCGCACTGATGCGGGCGATCTCAAAAACTCGCGCACTGATTTTTTTCTTTCTTCGCAGCGTGAACCACAGGAAGATCCCGAGGATCGCAAGGGCGATCGGGACGATGATCACGGGCGAAATAATAGGATGTATCGTCATTTTGTAAGTACCAGGCCCGCGGCGAAAAAGGCCGCCAGGCTCAACAAGAGAATTACGGCGGGGATGACCGGCTGGTCGATCTCGCGCACTGTCGTTATTTCCTGCACTTCCATTGCTTCCTTCTGCCGGATGCTGTCAACGATGTCCCCGACGGTCAGCGACTCGCTCTGCTTGTAGAACGCTCCGCCCGTGCCCTCGACGGCCTTCTCCATCTGATCGAGATCGGCTTCGTAGTCGGTCGAAGCATCGGCATCGAACTGTTCCTTATTCGGGAAGATTCCAAAAACGGTCACATCTTTTTTTCCGCAGAACTGCGCAGCCTCTTCGAGCTCTACAATGGGCTTTCCGTGGTTCTCCTGGGCATTATCCGTGGAAAAAATAATGCACCTCGTCCGGTCGGATTCTTCGAGACCGGGGAAGCTGTACAGGCAGGTCGCGAGGCCTTCGCCGATGAGGGAGCTTCCTCTCTCCAGGTTGCGGACGAGCGTACCAGCCTCGAAGTAATCGAGTTTGTTTCGCATCGCCTCAAAGTCTTCCATTTCATCATCGGGAATATCCGAGTAGTATTCGGCATCGCCCCACCTCTCCTGATATTCCTTCTGCCAGCCGAAATACTCATGCAGCTCGTCGAGTTTTTGCAGGACGAAGTCATAATCATCGGTCATCGGCACATAAAGGACGGTGGATGTGTTGAACATGGAAATGCCGAAGCGGTCACCGTCGAGGCCTTTGACAACGTCCTTCAGGCTGTCGACCAGCTCGTAGTTCAGGTCACAGATCGAGTAGGACACATCCATGCACAGATAGATGTCCCTCTTCTTGACGCCGGCCGTCACCGATTCGGTGCGATAGGGTCTCGCGATCAGAATCATCGACATGATCAGGGATAGGGCCAGCGCGCCCTCCATGCCAACGGCAAGCGCGGTTCGTATGATCTTGTTTCGTTTGTACTGCGGAAGGCTGCGGACAAAGCGCGTGTTTGCCACTTTCTTTCCGCCGTCGTAACGGTTTTTGCGGCGGATCAGATGAAAGAGGACAAAGGCGGCTCCGACGGCAATGAGCCCGATCCACAGCAGCTGCGGATATTTTACGGCCATTCTGCGATTGCCTTTCTGGTTCTGCCCAGTGATTTCCGGACATCCCCGATCGATTCGAGGGAGAATTCCGGTTCGTAATAGTCTTTGACAAGATAGGTAAGTTCCGGGATGTTCAGCAGGCGGATCTCGGCGAGAGTGAAATTCTGCACCTCAACGCCCGTCATCTCATGGGCGAAATTGCGAATGATAAGGCTCATCCGCTGATAGGCTTCCCGGACACCGCAGCCGCCGCTGTAAAAGGTCTGATGCAGGCTATCGATCTGCCCCAGGTATTTGCGGCGGATCAACGCTCTCGCAAGTCCCGGTCTCTCCATGGGAACAGGCTGCTTCTTCGGCTTGTCGCGAAGAACTTTTTTCAGGATCCTGCGCAGAAAAAACTGCACGGCGAAGATAACGGCTATTGCAAGGATCGCCGCAATGACCCAGAGGATCATGTAGTGCAGCGGTTCCTGCAGATCAATGGATATTTTCATGGGATAGTTCTCCATTCTTCGTGAATTGAGATGTTCCGCGCTGCTGCCGGCATCGGATGATCAGCCGAAGTTTCCGCTCGACTGCCGCTCGAAGAGGTCGATGATTTTCTCCACAACATCCTTCTCTCCGGTGACGTTCACGCAGGCAACGCCGTACTTGCGGAAGAGCTTTGACGCTTTATCCTTGATGCGCGCTCTCTCCTCGATCTCTGCCTTGCGGATCGACGGGCTGTGGAGCAGGAAATCATCCTCGTACATGCCGCGATCCGTATCGTATGCCTGATCCCCGTAAAGGTACGCGTCATCGATATTCGCAACGAGGACATCATTGTTCACGGTGAGCTTTCGAAGAAGATTCTCCTGGATCGAATCGAGGCCGTCCAGATCGGTGATGATCACGATGATCATGCGGCGGCGGATATTCTCCGCGACATAGTTCAGAACCTCGGCAAGTCTGTGCTTCGGTTCTTGCCGGATCGTTCGCGTCATGCGCACCGCCAGCTCCTCGAAGTGGATCCTGCCGCTTCGGAAATAACTGAAATCGTAGCCCTGCGGCGTGCTGTCGATCAGGGCATACTCATCGCTCTGCCGGTCGGTCAGATAGGCGATCGTGCCGTAGATATCGAGCGCGACATCCGCCTTCGAATCTCCCGCCGAGGTATCGGCGTCCATCTTCGTCCCCGTATCGGCTACGAACAGAATATTATGTTTTTTCTCTGCAATGTATTTGCGGACCATGGTCTTGCCGATCCTCGATGACGTCTTCCAGTCGATATCGCGGATATTGTCGCCTGGCGCATATTCGCGCAGTTCGTCGAACTCCAGGCTCCGCCCCTTGTAGAGGGAGTGGAATTCACCATCCAGAATATTGGAAGTCTTCTTCTTCGACCGGATCGAGACCAGACCCTTGATCTTTGCCAGAAAATCCGTGTTTACACTTTTCATACGAATCCTCATTTTCCCGCAGCCATTGCCGCCGCGCACGAACAACTGCCAGCAAGCCTGTCCTCTGTCTGCCGCGGCTTTGCATCGTTACGCGCGCCGCGCTGCGGCATAATATTCGCCGTGACTTTACGATATTGCGTTGTCGCATTCGCCGCGGCTTTGCGTCACGGCGTCGGAATGGTATTGACAATGGCGTCGATGATCTGCTCCGGCTCCACGCCGTCCGCTGCCGCCGAGAAATTCAGCTGGATGCGGTGACGAAGGACACGGTAACGCGCCTGCTTGACGTCATCCGGTGTGACATAGGTGCGTCCGTTGATCAGCGCGTTTGCTTTCGCGATCTTCAGGAAAGCGATCGACGCACGGGGGCTCGCTCCCATGCGTACATACTGCGCCATCTCCGGCGCAAG
Source organism: Eubacterium sp. (assembly GCA_036309825.1). GTDB lineage: Bacteria > Bacillota > Clostridia > Lachnospirales > Lachnospiraceae > Bilifractor. Next base: position 9,213 of record JAXJTA010000331.1, read on the forward strand.
GATCCGGTCTGTGTGCCGCGTCGCGTCGGTAATAAACGAGATATACTGCTTGATCGCGCGGTCGACATAGACCTTCTCGGCGATACGCTGCACTTCATCGACATCCGCGATCGTCAGCACCGGCGGGGTCTTGCGGATTGCGCCGCTCTCGATACGGTTCAGGATCTCCACCTCCTCCGCCGCGCTCGGATACGTGATCTTCTCCTTGATCATAAAGCGGTCCGTCTGCGCCTCGGAGAGAAGATACGTTCCCTCCTGCTCGATCGGGTTCTGCGTCGCGATGACGATAAAA
>JAXJTA010000332.1:0-3173 GCA_036309825.1 Eubacterium sp.
ACCGAGAACCGCGTCTCCGATCATTTCGAGCACCATGGAGATGCCGGCGGCGACACAGCCGAGAAAAAGGAGTGAAAGGAGTAATCCTAACGGTTCCTTTTCGATACTGTCCTGCCTGTACACATAGATCAGAAGCAGGATCGCCGGCACGACGGCGATAAGAAAGTAAACGGTAATGGAAAATGTCCCCGGAATCAGAAAAAACATACAGGCAGCCTCCCGATAATTGTTTTTATAAAAATTTAAGATTATTCTCAGTATAGCATAGTTCATACTTCATGAGGGAAAAACTATTTCCCGCGCTTGCAAGTTTGCCGCAGTGTGGTTATACTTCAGAAATGTTGAGTAAGGAAAAGAATAGACGAAAAAAGATCTTCAGGCACCGGTTCACATCGCACATGGGAACACTGGCGCGGTGAAAGGAGTATGGCATGGTGAAATGTATAAAATGCGGCAGGGAGTATGAGAATTATGACCGCTTCTGTCCTGCCTGCGGAGAACCGAATCCCTTCTATGACCCGGAAGAAGCTCTGAACGCGGAAGCTGCACAGAGAGCCGGCAATGAAGCGGAAGCGGAGCATGCGCTTACGGAAGGTGACATGGTCGACGGTACGGACCCGATGCTTGCGGGTACCGTTGAACTGACCGCGGAAGAGGTTAAGCACCTTAGCGAGGCTGCGCAGGAGCCGCTCGGAGCCGAGGATCCGGAGATTCACATTCCGATCTATACGCCCCAGGAGGAACTGTACCGGACAGGAAATTATCGGGATGACGCGGATTATGACTTCGACAGACCGAATCCGGGCAGGCAGAGCGAAGAAAAGCCGAATTCGAGCCGACAGAGCGAAGGCAGGCCGGATCCGGGCAGACCGAATTCGGGCAGGCGGAATCCTGGGAAACCGGATCCGGATAAACGGGATCAGAAGAAAAAAGAAAAGGAGAAGAACCGCAGACTCCTCATTTTTCTCCTGATCGCGGCAGCAGCTGCGATTCTGGCGGCTGTTCTTTTGTTGACACTGCATAAGGACAATGCAGGTGCAGACGACACGCCCGCCTCGACACCGACGCCGGTCGTGACGGAAACGCCGACCCCGACACCGGAGGCCACACCGACACCGGAAGCTACCCCGACCCCGACACCTGCGCCGACGGAAACGCCGACACCGACGCCGGAAGCTACCCCGACGCCAACGCCTGCACCGCAGGATCCGAGCGGACAGATCGATCCGGAGTCACAGACCGATCCGGAGGCAGTCGACAGCTGGGCGGAGGATTTTACATCGCTGGAGGAATTTGAATATTCCGTGGATGAAGAAGCGGGAACGCTTTCCATCAAGAAGTATAACGGAACCGACAGGAAGGTGGCGCTTTCTTCAACCTACAATATCGGCGGGACTTACTACACGCTGCAGTCGATCGATGATTCTGCGTTCGCGGGAAACGAGACGATAACGAGTCTGGTGCTTCCTGTCAATGTAAAGACAGTGGGCGATGATGCTTTTGCGGGCTGCAGGAAACTGAAGTATCTGTATCTGCCGTACACGCTTGAAGAGACTCCGGAGAATTTCTGGAGCGCGATCGGAGACCGGACACTTACCGTCTATTACGGCGGCGGAGATGAGCAGTGGGCTCGCCTTGTGGGTGCCAACGATACCGGAAAGCTACTGGTTCATACCAATATGGCCTCGCCGATGGGAGACGGTACGGACGGAACGGAATATCCGGCGGCGGAAAGCAGCGAAGAAGCGGATATCGATGAGGGGCAGCAGTAAGGAACAGCAGTAAGGAACAGCTGTAAGGAGCAAAAGACCTGCTGACGGAATAATTACAGAGAATATAAAGCCGTTCGGGCGTGATCAGACGGGCAGTCTGATCGCTGGACCCGGACGGCTTTTTCTGTGGTTAATCCGGGATATTTTTCGTGCCGGACACCGGACTTGGTTCCGTTATCGTATCTTCCGGCAGCCTCATGTGATAGTGCATAAAAAACGGAAACAAAATTCGTTGATTTCGTTTCCTTATTTTCTGTTGTACTTGTTTGATAAAGAATTTATAATCAAAGATAAGGAAACGAAAAACGAAAAATACGTTTCCTAAAGAGGGACGGCTATGGTTCAGCAGACGGTAAGAGAAGAAATACTGGAAGGATGCCTGAAGATCTTCAATGAGCGTGGATTGAAATTCACGATGGATGATCTGGCGAAGACTCTCGGGAAGAGCAAGAAAACGATCTATGCGTTCTATAAAGGAAAGCCGGAAGTCCTGGATGCGATGGTGGACTACTGTTTCGATTCGATCAAGGCGGACGAAAACAGGATCCTTCTCGACGAGAGCCTGAACACGGTCGATAAGCTGAGAAAGGTCCTGGGCGCGATGCCGGAAAAATACCGGGACATCGATTTTCGGCAGCTCTATGTATTGAAAGGAAAGTATCCGAGGATCTATGAGAGGGTCGTACACCGCCTGGAGACCGGGTGGGAGCCGACCGTGGCGCTGATCGAAAGAGGTGTTGCGGAGGGTACGATCAGACCCGTCAATATCCCTGTATTCCGTACGATGATGCTGGCAACGCTCGAGCAGTTTTTCCAGAGAGACATTCTCGAAGGGAGCGGCCTTTCTTACACGGAAGCATTGCGGGAAGTAGTGGCGATCCTGGTTGACGGGATCACGATCTCACGGGAATAATACTTTTACCTGAGTAAAACCATTTTACGCAGGATCCCAAATTAAAAACTAATAGCAGGAGAGAATGAATGAACGACAGAATTTATATCAACAACAACTGGGAATTCACAGAAGAGTACTCCGAGGAATTTGCACGCGGTGAGGCAGGGAAAAACGTATCGACGGTACGGCTTCCGCATACCTGTAAAGAGACACCCTTTAATTATTTTGATGAATCGATCTATCAGATGCTCTGCGGCTACCGTAAGGAGCTGGACATTCCGGCAGAGTGGGAAGGGAAGCGCGTTTTTGTAACATTCGAAGCCTGCGGACACAGCGCGGTCGTTTATCTGAACGGGAAAGAAATCGGTACACACAGCTGCGGTTACACGGCCTTCACGCTGGAACTGACGAAGGATCTTGTTCCGGGAGGAAAGAACCTTCTGGTCGTCCGCTGCGATTCCCGTGAGAATCTGAACATTCCGCCGTTTGGCTATGTGATCGATTAT
>JAXJTA010000333.1:0-13018 GCA_036309825.1 Eubacterium sp.
ATTCGGACGAGAGCGATGAGTACAGTGAGGAATGATCATGAATGACAGATTGGCAGCTGCGCTTTGCGCGGCTGCGGGAAAAAACAATGTGGTCTTTGACGAACCGATGAAGAAACATACGACCTTCCGGATCGGCGGACCGGCAGACGCATTCGTCAGCCCGGAGAAAACGGAAGATGTTCGCGGCATACTGGAAGTCTGCCGGGATGCGGATGTGCCGTATTTTATTCTCGGAAACGGAAGTAATCTGCTTGTCAGTGACGAGGGATACCGTGGCGTGGTCGTACAGATCGATAAGAATTTGCAGGCATTGCATGTGGAGGAAAATACGATCCGCGCGGAGGCCGGCTGCCTCCTTGCCCGCCTGGCTGGTGCCGCAAGGGATAATTCGCTCACAGGGTTGGAGTTTGCCGGCGGAATTCCGGGCACACTCGGAGGCGCGGTAACGATGAATGCCGGAGCCTACGGCGGTGAGATGAAGGATGTTCTGGAAACGGTCCATGTGCTGAAGGAGGATCTTGAAGAGGCCGTGATTCCGGTCGATGAACTGGACCTTGGATACCGGCACAGCAGGATCATGGAAGCCGGCTGGATCGTTCTATCCGCGGAGATCAGCCTCACAGGGGGCGATCCTGCTGCGATTCAGAGCAGAATGGATGAACTGAAGGAACAGAGAGTGACCAAGCAGCCGCTCGAATTCCCGAGCGCGGGAAGCACCTTTAAGAGACCGGAGGGGTACTTCGCCGGCAAGCTGATCATGGATGCGGGGCTTCGCGGCTACCGCGTCGGCGATGCGCAGGTTTCCGAGAAGCATTGCGGTTTTGTGATCAATCGCGGTGATGCCACTGCCGAAGAGGTACGCACGCTTATTCGTGATGTTCAGAGGATCGTGGAGGAAAAATTCGGAGTACGCCTGGAGACCGAGGTGCGTTTCCTCGGCTTCTGACGAACAGAGGCAGAAGCCGGTGCAGACACTTGTTTTGCAAGGCCTTCTGTGTCGAGAGAAAGTTGGTATAAGATGGGAATGAAACTGGTATTTGTGACCGGAATGTCGGGAGCCGGCATGACGACGGCATTGAAGATGCTCGAGGACATGGGGTATTTCTGCGTTGATAATCTTCCGGTCCAGCTGATCGATAAATTTATCCAGCTCACCGAAGACGGAGAAGAGGGCAAGATCCAGAAGGTTGCCATGGGCGTGGATATCCGGAACGGCGAAAACCTCGCCTCACTGACGAGCGTTTTTACTGAACTGAAAAAGGGCGGTGTGGACTTTAAGGTCCTTTTCCTCGATGCTGACGACAGGACGCTTCTGAAGCGCTACAAAGAGACGCGGCGCAGTCATCCGCTCGCGAGAGGCGGAAGGATCGAGACCGGTATCGCGAAGGAACGCGAGCAGCTCGCTTTCCTGAAAAAGCAGGCAGATTACATTCTCGATACAAGTCAGCTGCTCACCAGAGAGCTGCGTGCCGAGATGGAAAATATTTTCGTGCGGAATGAGGATTTCCGGAGTCTGATGATCACCGTGCTCTCTTTCGGGTTCAAATACGGTATTCCGGCGGATTCGGATCTGGTATTCGATGTCCGTTTTCTCCCCAATCCGTATTATGTGCCGGAGCTGCGCAGTCTGACGGGGCGCGACAAGCCGGTGCACGATTTCGTCATGGATTATGACGTGTCGAAACAATTCGTAGAGAAACTCACAGACATGATCCGGTTCCTGATCCCGAATTATATAGAAGAGGGCAAAAACCAGCTGGTCATCTCGGTGGGCTGCACGGGCGGTAAGCATCGTTCTGTTACGCTGGCCGAGGAGCTTTTTGCGAAACTCAAGGGAGAAGGCGGATACGGTATTCGCATTGAGCATCGCGATATTGAAAAGGATGCAGTAAGGAAAAAGGTGTAGAGAGATGTCTTTCTCCTCAGATGTAAAAAAAGAATTATTTTCGAATATACCGTCGGCACGCCACTGCAGGATCGCGGAGCTGTACGCCCTGTTGTCCTTCTGCGGCAAGCTGATCATCACGCCGAAGGACGAATATATCCTGTCCTTTACGTCCGAACATGAAATGCTTGCCGAGAAATACGCCGTTCTTTTGAAACGGATCTTTCAAATCGAGGCGCAGGTGCAGGTAAAGAGCGACAGGAGACGGCGCTCATCCGAGGTTTACACCGTGATCCTTCGTGAGGAGGAAGAGGTTCGCCGCGTGCTGGAAGCATTGCGTATCCTGAACAAAGATGGCGTTCCGGAAGAAAACGAGGCAACGCTCGTTCACCAGGTTCTGCTGCAGCGCAATTGCTGCCGCAGGGCATTTATCCGGGGCGCTTTTCTGGCAGCCGGATCGATCAGCGACCCGGAGAAATCCTACCACTTCGAGATCGTCTGTCAGGACAGTTCTTTCGCGGAACAGATCGCGGAGCTGATGATCGCGACCGGTATTGAGGCGCGTTGTGTGGCACGGAAAAAGTATATGGTCGTCTATGTTAAGGACAGCTCGCTCATCAGTGATCTTCTCGGCATGATGGAGGCCACGGTTTCGCTTTTGACGTTTGAAAACGTCCGCGTGATGCACGAAGTCAGGGGAAATGTCAGCCGAAAAGTCAATTGTGAGACGGCAAATATAAACAAAACCGCAAATGCTGCGGCAAAACAAATCAATGATATTGAATTTATCGAGAAAAAGACAGGATTCGCAAAATTATCGAATGGTCTTGACGAGATGGCCCGGGTTCGGTTACAATACCCTACAGCGACGTTACAAGAACTAGGTAAACTGCTTGACCCTCCGGTGGGAAAGTCGGGGGTGAATCATCGGCTGAGAAAGTTGAGTGAGATCGCTGATCAGTTGAGAGAAGCAGAGGGAGGCATTTGATAGCATGTGTAAAGATAATGTAGTCATTCAGATTTCCAGCGGCCTTGAGACAAGACCGATTGCAAAACTCGTGCAGGTTGCCAGCCAGTACAGAAGCACGATCAGCCTGGAGAGTGGAACCAGAAGAGTCAATGCAAAGAGCATCATGGGTATGATGACCCTCGGCCTGGACAACGGTGAGAGCGTAACGATCACAGCGGAAGGACCGGATGAGAGAGAAGCCCTTGAGAGTATCAAAGATTATCTGACGCAGGATCAGAGCGCATAATCGAACGATTTCCGAAAATTGAATAAGAGTGTACGGCCACTGCCCGCTGGGCGGTGGCCTTTTTTGCGCCTGTGTAAGCAGCGAGTCACTCGGTCCAAATGTCGCTGCGATGGCATCTCTGCGCCAATGTATCCAGCGAAACGCGGCACAGAGATGCCTCTTGCTCCGTTTCCCTCGTGACTTTGACGTTTCTGTATTATGTAAGCAGCGAGTCACTCAGTCCAAATGTCGCTGCGATGGCATCTCTGTGCCGCGTTTCGCAATAAACTTCCCAAGGCGCAAAAAAGGGAGCAGAGCGGTTTGCGCTCTGCTCCCTGATCTGACGGGAATTACAGGTTTCCGAGTACCTGCAGTGCTTTGCTGCGGACGATGATCTCGCCGTGCTCCAGGAGGAAGGCTTCCGATGCGGCCTTCGGGGCCGTGCGGGAAACATACTCCGACAGGATGTTGCATACCTTGTTGAAAAGTCCGGCCGTACACCGCTGCCGTGCAGGAGCAGAGCGCAGGTGTTGTCCGGTGTGCGGACGAGAGTGTTCTGTCCGTCGTAACAGCCGTTCAGGCTTTTGGCAGCTGCAATCACGTTGTCGAGGCTGTCGAAAGTCAGGATCCGGACCAGATCGCCGGGCTGTGCGGCCGGACGTACGGGAGTTTTCCCGGCATCGGACCGGGCTGGCTCCTCCTCTGCGTCGGTCTCTTCTGCTTTTTTCTTGGCATCGAATATTTTATAGCACAGATCCAGAACATCATCTGCGCCGCTGTACCTGTTCGTGTCTTTCGGTGCGCCGTCGCCCGCCTGGCGGGTGAAGCGTGAGAATCGTGTATCCAGCTCTTCCGGATCTTCAACTTTCGTAATGATCAGCTCAATGCTGTCATGAGAAACCGGAATAGCTTCGATCATCAGCGGCGAGTTGCTGAAGTCGAAGCCGACTTCCACACTTGCCTCCTGCATCATTTCCTGAAACAGATGGCGTGCCTGGTCGGAACCGTAGGCAAGCTCACTGAGTTTTATATGTCTGCTGGAAAGATCAGAACCGGTCAGGGTACAGCGGATCTTGTTATCGCTTATTTTCTCGAATTTCATGGTACCCCTCCTTTTTTAGGACAGTATAACATAGAACCGCAAATTGTAAAGTATTTAAGAATCTTTTTATATTTGCCGAAATGTGCATGCAAAAACTATGAAATCGGAACAATTTTGCGTGACAGACGCAAATGTGTCAAAGTATAATGAAATAGAAGGAGCGGTACGGCGATCTGCCCGAGGAAAAGAGGTGAAACCATTGGGTATACTGCGTACTGTAATTTAATATATTATTGTACTATTGACATTCCATAAAAATCCGGAAATGCAGACCAGAATTTTTATCGGATTGCGAACGGGTCACGAATCCGTGATCCCGCACAATTCATGCAGCGAGGCTCTCTAAATGGAACGCGAAAGACCTCAAAGCACTTGTCCTACAACCGGGAGCGATCCCGACTGTCTTCACCGGCAGAGAAGCTGTCCGGTGTCTTCATTATTTTCAAAGCCCTGTATTGCAAATAACGGGAGCGTCGTTCGCTTTTTCAAGAGCATCTCTAACAAGCTATCACAATAAGCTATCATGTAAAATCAAAAAAATAAAAGAAGGTTTGGTGTTTTATACGGTTTAAGCAAACCGGGAATTAATGGCGTAACTTTATATGACTGAGAAAAGAGACCGATGTAATATGTATAAAGATATCCATGATGAATCTCTCTTTGCCGAGTACGACCGGCTGAGCGGATTCCGACAGAGGGGCGTTGCCCTGATGCTGGACCAGGTATACAGTACACCGGAGGAACTCCTGCTGGCAATGGCTGCCTGCGAAGACGGCACATGCTACATGGAGAATATCATTTCCTCCGATGGTGAGGTACTGGACGGCATTAATTTCTCGCAAATTCAGAAGAAAGAATCTTAAACGGGCACCGTTTCAAGGAGCAGATCACGCAGGACCCCCTAGCGCTCTTTGAAACGGTGTTTTTTTGCTGCGCGGAAAAGTCCGCCCGGTGATACAAATAGCCGATGCGTGAGGGCTGCATCCTTACAGATAATGGTCGATACAAAAGGGCAGTATCCTTGCAGATAAAGGGTTTCCGTGTTAAAATGAGGAGTAATGCAGAAGACAGGAGGATAATAAATACATGGCTACGTCCAGGAAGAAAAAGAAGCGCAGATCCCCGCTGCCGGTTCTGTTATGTATCGCGCTGGTGATCGGAATCGTCGCGGTTGCCATGCACTTTTTTGAAGAGAATTCGACAAACAAAAATGTAATGGATACAGCAGCTTACTACGGTGTTACAGACGGTACAGAGGCACCGCTGATCGTCAATGATCAGATCCTCGATGAACGGGGAATGATTCGGGATGGGAAAATCTACATCGACTACGATGTTGTTTGCAGTTATTTTTCCGGCGGTTTTTACTGGGAGTCGGCTACGAATCAGATGCTGATGACGCTGCCGTCGGGAACGAGCGTATGGACGCCGGATGACGGCTCCGGCAATCTGATCAGGGAAGGCGATACACTCTACCTGTCCGCCGACTGTGTGAAGGAGAATTCGGATATCGATCTTGAGATCCTTGAGAATCCGTCCCGCGTCGTTGCCAGAACGACCTGGAAAAACGTAACAGCGGAAACCGTTACGGTCGATACACAGATCCGCGCGCGCAGTGATAAGAAGAGTGAGATCATCAAGTATGTAAGTGCCGGTGATACAGTCGTTCTCGTAGAGAACTCCGACCGCTGGTGCAAGGTTTCGACATCCGACGGACTGATCGGCTACATACAGAAAAAGGAACTGGAGACGGCGCCGGAGGGAACGATCAGCCACACGACCGATTCGAAATTTGTTTTTGACCATATGCTGGTCGATAACAAGGTCAGCATGGGCTGGCAGTATGTAGGCGAAGGCTCCGATCAGATCGCCGATCTGGCCGGGGTTACCAATACGGCACAGGGACTGAATGTCATTTCGCCGACATGGTTCTCCTTTGCGGACACAGCAGGCAATCTCGTATCCTATGCCAACGCCGATTATGTAACGGAGGCGCATAACAGGGGAATCGCCGTCTGGCCGGCACTGATGGATGTATACGGCGGCGAGGTGACCGCACCGGGTATTCTCGCAACCTATGAAGCGCGTTCCAATGTGATCAATCAGTTGATGTCGATCGCGGCAGAGACCGGAATCGACGGCATCAATGTTGATATCGAGACGATCGATGAGGATTCCGTTCCGCAGTATCTGCAGTTCCTGAAAGAGCTGGTCGTTGCGGGACATGCGCAGAATCTGATCATCAGCGTGGATAATTACGTGCCGTTATATACGTCCTATCTGAACCGGCGGACGCAGGCAAGAATCGTCGATTATCTGGTCATTATGGCCTATGATGAGCATACGGCAGGATCCGAGGAAGCAGGATCGGTTTCTTCTCTTCCGTTTGTGGAACAGGGAATTACCGATACCCTTGCGGAAGCTCCGGCGAAGCAGGTCATCTGCGGCATTCCGTTCTATACGAGAGGATGGACCGCAACCTTCGGTGTGGAATTGCCTGCCAGTGAAGCTCTCGGTATGGACGCCGCCGCTCAGTGGGCGGAGGCTCACGATATTACTCTGAACTGGGATTCCGAGAACGGTCAGAATTACGGAACTTCGGAGGACGGTTCCGCCCGCTACAGTATCTGGATGGAGGATGAAAAATCCATCGGTGAGAAGATGAAGCTGATCGAAAAATACGATCTGGCGGGAGTATCCGTATGGCGTCTCGGCCTGGAACGAGCCGATGTGTGGTCGATCATTCAGGAATACCTGAATTAAACCCGGATCAGGATTGAAATGATACCCTGAATGAAAGGCAGGAGTAAGAAGCTGCGCGCCTGTTTTTTTCGGCAGTGCGCTTATTAATAAGGGAATGTAAGGAAAGAAGGGTGAGTATTATGCCAGACAATGAAGAACTGTTCAAAACGAAGACATTCGGCGGTTACGACAAGGACGATGTACAGCAGGAACTGCAGAAATTGAAGGATACAGCTTATGCCGAGAAGTCCAGACTGCAGAAGGAACTTGCCGACGCGCAGACAAAACTTGAGGAAGCGCAGGCTGCGGCAGCGGCTAAGGACGAGAAGATCAGTGAACTGCAGGAAACACTGGCGGTCAAGGACCGGGAGATCCTTGAGATGGAGAAAAACATCAAGGAAAAATATCAGTCTTATGTCGATAATTATGAGACGATCGGCAGCCTGATCTATGAATCCCGCATTCGTGCGAAGAAGATGGACCAGGAGGCGGAAGAAGCCAAGGCGCATATTCTCGAAGAAGCAGAGGCGGAGGCCGATAAGATCCGCGCGAATGCCGAAGCGGAAGCAAATAAAAAACTTGAAGATATTCAGCATCAGATCGAAGAGAAAAACTTTGAGGGAAAATTAAAATACAATGCCGTGCAGGAGGAACTGAACCATGTTGTGGAGATGTTCAGTCAGGTACAGCGTCAGTTTATGACCTCCTACAAGAGCATCCAGTCGATCGTCAGCGAACAGAGTTCCAATGCGGCCTTCCCCGATTCCGATGAGGAAGAGGACGACGAATGAGCCGCGCGCGTATCGTCCGGATGACGGAAGAGCATCCGGATGAAGCAGCCCTGAAAGAGGCGGGAGAGATCCTTAAGCGAGGCGGCCTTGTCGCGTTTCCGACCGAGACGGTCTACGGCCTGGGCGGAAATGCCCTCGACCCGGAGGCGTCCATGAAGATCTATGCGGCAAAGGGAAGACCCTCGGACAATCCGCTGATCGTTCACATCGCGGACATGGAGATGCTCTATCCGATCGTGAAGGAGGTACCGGAGGCGGCAGTCAGACTGGCTGAACGGTACTGGCCGGGACCATTGACGATGATCTTTGAAAAGAACGAGATCGTCCCGATGGAGACAACGGGAGGACTTTCCTCCGTGGCTGTGCGCTTTCCGTCCAACAAGATCGCCATGCGGATGATCCGTGAAGCCGGCGGTTATGTGGCGGCACCAAGCGCCAATACATCGGGCCGTCCATCACCGACACTCGCTTCTCATGTGATCGAGGATCTCGGTGACAAGATCGATATGATCATCGACGGAGGTCAGGTCAATATCGGGCTGGAGTCAACGATCGTTGATTTCACCGAAAGTGTTCCGGTGATCTTACGACCCGGATTTCTGAATAAGGAGATGCTCGAAGAAGTTCTGGGAGAGGTCAGGATCGATCCGGGAATCATGACGGAGAATATTCATGTCCGTCCGAAGGCACCCGGCATGCGCTATAAGCATTACGCGCCGAAGGCCGACCTTTCTATTGTAGAGGGCGAGGAAGACAAAGTTTTTGCGAAGATCCGCGAGTTGACCCGTGAGAAGATCGCGGAGGGTAAGCGCGTCGGGATCATCTGTACCGAGGAGAGCCGCGCGCAGTACACGGAAGGGGATATCCGCTGCATCGGCACGCGCTCTGACGACCGGACGATCGCGCATCACCTGTTCGAGATCCTGCGTGATTTCGATGCGGACGGTGTGGATGTGATCTATTCGGAGTCCTTCCATACACCGCGCATGGGACAGGCGATCATGAACAGGCTGATAAAATCCGCCGGCCATACGATCATTGAGGCATAAACGCAGAACAGAATTTTTGCACAGCAAAGGAGAATATTATGGGAAACGTAATTATTATGGATCATCCGCTGATCAAGCACAAAATCGGAATTATCCGTGAGATCGGAACCGGCACAAAGGAGTTCCGCGAGATCGTCGGCGAGATCGCGATGCTGGAATGCTATGAAGCAACCAGAAACCTGAGTCTGGAGCAGGTCGAGATCGAGACACCGATCCAGGCGACAACGGTTGAGCGTCTGGGCGGCAAGAAACTGGCCATCGTTCCGATCCTTCGTGCCGGTCTCGGTATGGTGCCGGGAATGCAGACGCTGATTCCGTCCGCAAAAGTGGGACACATCGGCATGTATCGTGATCCTGAGACACTCGCACCGGTTGAGTATTACTGCAAGCTGCCGGCCGATATCGAAGAGAGAGACGTTTTTGTCGTTGATCCGATGCTGGCAACCGGCGGATCCGCCTGCGACGCGATCCGTCAGCTGAAGAAACACGGCTGCCGCAATATCCGTTTTCTGTGCATCATCGCCGCTCCCGAAGGTCTCGCAAGGCTGCAGGAGGAGCATCCGGATGTAGACATCATTGTCGGGTCACTGGATGATCATCTGAATGAGAACGGCTATATTGTTCCGGGCCTCGGCGATGCCGGTGACAGAATCTTCGGAACCAAATAAAAGCCGACGCTTGGATTTATCGAGAGGTTATCGAGAGGTAGAGAAATGTCAGGAAAACGTGCGGATTATATAACGTGGGATGAATATTTCATGGCGGTTGCCAAGCTGGCGGGAATGCGGTCAAAGGATCCGAATTCTCAGGTGGGCAGCTGCATCGTCAGCGCGGACAACAAGATCCTGTCCATGGGCTACAACGGATTTCCGAGAGGCTGCTCCGATGATGAATTTCCGTGGTCAAGAACGGATGATGATCCGCTGAAGACCAAGTATGTCTATGTCACCCACAGTGAATTGAACGCGATCCTGAATTATCGCGGCGGCTCTCTCGAGGGCGCCAAGCTCTATGTGTCACTCTTTCCTTGCAATGAGTGCGCGAAAGCGATCATTCAGGCGGGAATCAAACAGGTCATCTATGACAATGACAAATATGACGGAACACCCTCTGTCATCGCATCGAAAATGATGTTTACGGCAGCTGGAGTAACATTTACAAAATACGAACCTTCAGACCGTACGCTGGAAATCAGGGTCTGATCAAAACGGCTGCGGCGGGGAACGAAAGCACTTCCTTACTGCGGCCTTTTTTGTCGGATTCAGGCGGCGGGCAGCTGCGAACGGGTGAAGGCAGCGGACGGCGGGCAGCAGCCGGATGAAGGCAGTGGTCTGCGGGATCGTGATTGGGGGATTACAGATGGTTGATTATACAGAAGGCGGAGGTTACGAATATCATATTCACACCAGACCGGGGGATGTCGGAAGATACGTGATCCTTCCCGGTGATCCGAAGCGCTGCGCGAAGATCGCCGCGTATCTGGATGGAGCGGAGCTCGTGGCGGATAACCGCGAGTTCACCACATATACGGGCACGCTCGACGGCGTGAAGGTCAGTGTCACTTCAACGGGCATCGGCGGTCCGTCGGCGGCTATCGCCATGGAGGAACTGGTCCACTGCGGAGCCGATACGTTTATCCGTGTGGGAACCTGCGGCGGCATGCAGACGGAGGTCATCGGCGGAGATCTGATCATTGCGACGGGAGCCGTTCGCATGGAGGGAACGAGCAGAGAGTACGCGCCGATCGAGTATCCGGCAGTTCCGGATTTTACGGTGACACGTGCTCTCGTGGACTCTGCGGCCGATCTGGGCTTTCGGACGCATACGGGTGTTGTTCAATGCAAAGACTCTTTCTACGGCCAGCATGAGCCGCAGAAGAAGCCTGTGGGCTATGAACTTTTGAACAAGTGGGACGCATGGATCCGCTGCGGCGCGTTAGGCTCCGAGATGGAATCGGCGGCTCTTTTCACCGTCGGCAGCACGCTGCGCGTACGGACGGGCACGGTTCTTCTGACCATTGCGAATCAGGAGAGGGCCAAAGCGGGGCTCGATAATCCGCAGGTGCATGATACCGACGGAGCGATCCGCACGGCGATCGAAGCGATCCGCCGCCTTATCAGGGAGGACGCGGCGGAATGAAGAATGCGGAATCTGAAGCTCTGAGAATGGATGATACGGTGAGACAGCTGGCCGGTGAGGCACTGCAGGCGAGGGAGCGATCCTATTCGCCCTATTCCCGGTTTGCGGTCGGCGCCGCTCTTCTGGCGGAGGACGGAAGGATCTTTACCGGCTGCAACATTGAGAATGCGGCTTTTTCTCCGACGATCTGCGCGGAGCGCACCGCGATCTTTAATGCTGTAAGTGAGGGCGTTCGTTCCTTCCGGGCGATCGCCATCGCGGGCGGCCCTGCAGGGGAACCGGCAGCGGAATATTGTCCGCCGTGCGGCGTATGCCGGCAGGTCATGCGGGAATTCTGCGATGACGATTTTCCGATTCTTCTTGTGGTCGCGTCCGGGTCACCACGGATCATAACACTGGGAAGCCTTCTTCCCGACAGTTTTGGTCCGGATCTTGTAAAAGGCAGGAAGTGAGGCAATCCGATGGAAAAATTTCATAGAATATTTGTGGTCGTTCTGGATTCGCTGGGGATCGGCGCGATGCCTGATGCCGACAGGTTCGACGATGAAGGAGCGGATACCTTTGGCCATATCTGGGCGAGCGCAGGGCCTGTCGAGATGCCGAATCTGGCAGAACTCGGCATGCTGGATCTGCACGGAATCCCCGGCGTAAAAGAACCGGAACGGACCAAGGGATACCGGGCACGCCTTCTGGAAGCCGGAAATACCAAGGATACGATGGGCGGCCACTGGGAAATGATGGGGTTAAAAACGGAGAAACCCTTCCGCACATTTACCGAGCACGGTTTTCCGGTGGAGCTGATCCGCGAGCTGGAGAAGCGCTGCGGCAAAAAGGTGATTGGCAACAAGGCAGCAAGCGGCACCGTGATCCTCGATGAGCTGGGCGAAGAGGAGATCCGCGACGGTTCGATGATTGTTTATACATCGGCGGATTCGGTCCTGCAGATCGCCGGTAACGAAGAGACCTTTGATCTGCAGAATCTGTACCGCTGCTGTGAGATCGCCAGAGAGCTCACGATGCGCGATGAATGGAAGGTCGGACGCGTCATTGCGAGACCCTATACGGGGCGTAAAAAGGGAGAATTCGTCCGCACGGCCAATCGCCGCGATTATGCGGTCAAACCCTTCGGAACGACCGTACTGAATCTGATGAAGGAGAACGGTCTGGATGTGATCGCCGTCGGAAAGATCCATGATATCTTCTCAGGAGAGGGCATCACGGAGTCCATGCATTCGGAAAGCTCCGTACACGGCATGCAGCAGACCTGTGAGGTCTGCGACCGCGACTTCCACGGCCTGTGTTTTACCAATCTCGTGGACTTCGATGCTCTTTGGGGGCACAGAAGAAATCCGGACGGCTACGCGCGAGAGATCGAAAAGTTTGATAAGGGACTTGCCCTTCTGGAGCAAAAACTTCGTCCCGATGACCTCCTGATCCTGACGGCGGACCACGGGAATGACCCGACCTATAAGGGTACGGACCATACGAGGGAATGCGTACCCTTCCTGGCCTGGTCACCGTCCATGGAAGGAAGCGGAAGGATCCAGGATCAGAAAAGCTTTGCTGTTATCGGCGCCACGATTGCGGAGAACTTCGGGATCAGCCTGCGCGACGGGATGATCGGTGAAAGCATTCTGGATCAGCTTATCTAGAAAAACACAAAGTTTACAGGTCGCTTCGCTGCAAAGCGAATGCGGCATAGCCAAAGACATAGGCATAGGCATAGAGAGAGGGGTGATATCAATGGATGAAGAAAAAATCAAACGCTTAAACGAGATCATCCGGGAATCCGGAAAGGTCGTTTTTTTCGGAGGCGCGGGCGTGTCAACGGAGAGCGGCATCCCGGACTTCCGCAGTAAGGATGGTCTGTATAACCAGAAGGATGTGCAGTTCGATCGTTACTCCCCGGAATATCTGCTCAGCAACGACTGTCTGTATCAGCATTCGAAGGTCTTCTATGAATTCTACCGGCAAAAACTGAACGTAGAAGGAATCGAGCCGAATGCCGCGCACCGAAAACTTGCGGAGCTGGAGAAGGCGGGAAAGCTGACCGGCGTCATTACGCAGAATATCGA
>JAXJTA010000334.1:0-1202 GCA_036309825.1 Eubacterium sp.
CCGGTACGCCCTTGTACGACCTCGAAAAATCCGTGACCAGCTTTACGAAATCCGCCGCCTTTGTTCCCCGGAAGATCTCCTCTTCCAGCGTCTCTTCCAGTGCTTCAAATAGCGTACAGCCATGCTCCGCCGCATACATCTCGAGGAATTTCATCCGTTTTTCTCCGAGATTACGCTTCGGTACATTTGCAACGCGGCGAAAAGACAGATCGTCCCGGAATATGATCATGCGAAGGTATGCCAATGCGTCCTTGATCTCCATCCGGTCAAGGAACTGGACGCCGCTGTAGATCGTATACGGCAGCTCCTTCTTCAGAAAAACTTCTTCGATCGACCGCGTCACATAATGCGCCCGGTACAGGATCGTCATTTCCCGGTAGGGAACACCGCTTTCGTGCAGCTCCTGCACCTTATCGGCGATCCATTCCGCCTCCTTTGCCGGTGTATCGGCATGGTGGCAGAGAACCCTCTCTCCGCTTCTCCTGATCGCTTTCAGCTCCTTCGGAATGCGGTATTTGTTTTTCCCGATCAGGGAATTGGCTGCCGCAACGATCTCCGGCGTGGAGCGGTAATTATTGGGCATCATGACTGTCCTGGCATGTGGAAACTTCTGCTCGAACTCCATCAGATACCGCACATTCGCGCCTCGCCAGGAATAGATCGTCTGGTCCGGATCACCGACCACGAAGAGGTTCCTGTGATATCCGCACAGCACACGCATCAATTCATACTGCAGCGCGTCTATATCCTGGAACTCATCGATCATAATATATTCCAGTCGTTTCTGCCACTTCAGACGAATCTCTTCGTTCTGTTCGAACATGTACAGCGTGAACTTGATCAGATCATTATAGTCGAGCGCAAAACACTTTTTCTCCTGATACAGATAGCCGTAGAAGATCGCGTCCCTGGGATCTTCCGCCTTCCTGTATTTGTCATGGAGAGCTTCCAGCGACATCGACAGCATATCCTCGTAATAGTCGGGTCTCTCGATCGTCTTCAGGATCTCGATCATGTCACGCGCCGCGGAAAAGCTCATATCACGAAGCGTCAGCCCCTTCTCCTCATAGATGACCTTCAGCATGTCATTGACGTCGGAATTATCGAGCACCAGAAAATTCTTCGGGTACCGGATCGCATGCGAATCTTCTTTGAGAACGGATACACAGAAACCGTGGAAGGTATTGATATAGCCCGTATCA
>JAXJTA010000335.1:0-3803 GCA_036309825.1 Eubacterium sp.
ATGATGAAGCAGCCGGCAGGGCAGCAGTCGGATCCGAAAGCAGTGCAGCCGGCAGCGGACATGGCGAGGCATATTCGGAAGAGCTCGCAGGGAAGCTGACTGCCTTCACGGAGCAGCTGGAGAGATTTCGCGATATGGCCGTTTATACACCCGTTCATGAGCTGATCCGCCTGATCCTGAAGGAGACGGGATACGGACTTGCCGCGGCGGCGATGCCGGCCGGCGAGCAGAGAAGCGCCAATCTGGCGATGCTGATCGAAAAAGCGGTCGACTATGAAGGCACGAGCTGCCACGGCGTTTTTAACTTTATCCGCTATATTGAGCAGATGGAGAAATACGAGATCGATTACGGCGAGGTCAATGTGAGCGCCGAGTCGGACAATACGGTCCGCGTCATGACGATCCACAAGAGCAAGGGACTGGAGTTCCCGGTCGTTTTTCTCTCGGGCTGCGGCAATGCCATGAATACCTCCGATCAGAAATCCACCGTGGTCCGCCATGTGGATCTGGGGATCGGCCTCGATGCCGTCGACCTGGATCTTCGCGTCACGGAGAAGACGATGCAGAAGGAGGCGTTGAAAAACGCGATCCACAGGGACAATCTGGGCGAGGAGCTCCGCGTGCTCTATGTGGCGCTGACCCGCGCCAAGGAAAAACTGATCATGACCGGTGTAGTGAATTTGAAGGAAGATGAGGAAATTCCGGAGCCGAGCGGCGATCACGCACCGCTTTCCTATGCGGCCCTGACGGGCGCCAAGTGCTATCTCGACTGGATCCTCAAGGCACGGCCGGAGGAAAAACTACTCAAGGTATCCTTCGTGGGACCGATGGAACTGGCCGGTACCTCGATCGCATCGGCGACGGAAGCTGCCGACGCGGTAGCCCGCCTTGCGGCGACCGATCCGCACGTGACGGTGGATGAAGCGACCGGAAAGATCCTTCGGGAGACGAGAGAATTTGTCTATCCGTATCAGGCGGAAGCCAGTCTGCCGGCGAAGATGACCGTTACGGAGCTGAAACGCCGCCGGAACCAGCTCGATATCGATGAGCGTGAACAGCGGGGCATTGAGCTGTATGAAGCTGTCGATCAGAGTATCACGGAAGAGATCGGCGCGGTGGCGGAAGCGGGTAACAAAGTCAGCGGCAATGCAGCGGCATTAGACGGTACAGCGGACAGTGATGCACCCGCGCCCTATGTGCCGGCATTTATGAAGGAACAGACGGAGGAAGAAGCAAGAGGCGCTGCCCGCGGTACGATCTACCATCATGTTCTGGAATGTCTGGATTATAAGGGGTTCCCGGATCGGAATACCGTTGCCGCCTCGAATAGACGAGAATTGCAGGAGATGATCGATGCGGAGCTGACCCGGCAGATCGAGTCAATGAAAAAGAGAGGTCTCTTATCTGCAAAAGATGCCGCATGCATCCGCAGCAGAGACTTCTACCGGTTCCTGACGGACGGCATCGGCATTCGAATGACGGACGCGGCTGACCGCGGTTTGCTGCGGCGTGAGCAGCCTTTTGTCATTGACATCCCGGCAAAAAGGATTGACAGAGCGTGGCCGGAGGGTGAAAATATTCTGGTACAGGGTACGATCGACGCGTATTTCGAAGAAAACGGAGAATATGTGCTGGTCGATTACAAGACCGACCGTGTCCGTACGAAGGACGGCTCGGATCTGGTGGAGAAGTACGCAAGCCAGCTCAGGTATTACCGCTATGCGCTTGAGACGATCACCGGGATCCGTGTGAAGGAAATGTATATCTATTCGATCCGCCTGGGAAGAGAGATTCCGGTCGGCGTGTGAAGCAGGCACGAGGATCGAGATACCGTAGAGCCGGCGAAGCAAGGAACGCGAGTTGCCGTAGAGCCGAACGGGCATGAGGTTTCGAGAAGCCGCAAAGTAAGGCGGGCATGAAAATCGAATAGTCGTAAGGGTATCACAGAAGAAAGAAAAAGAGGACAAGAAATGATTAACGAAACAATGGTGCAGCTTGGCAACGTGCGCTCCAAGATCCGTGAGATCTTTGAGTACAGCAAGAAGAGGAAAGCGGAGATCGGCGATGATAAGGTCTATGATTTCAGCATCGGCAATCCGAGCGTCCCGGCTCCGGCGAAAGTGAATCAGACCTATAAGGATCTGATCGACAGCCACGATGACGTCTATCTGCATGGTTACACCTCCGCACAGGGCGATGCCAATACCAGAAAAGCGATCGCGGATGACCTGAATAAACGCTTTGCGACCACTTTTAACGCGGATAACTTTTATATGACCTGCGGTGCTGCCGCGTCCCTGAAGATCTCGATTACCGCGCTCTTCACACCGGGCGATGAGTTCATTACCTTTACGCCGTTTTTCCCGGAGTACCGCGTGTTTGTTGAGACGGCAGGCGCAAAGCTCGTTGCTGTCCAGTCCGACCCGGAGACATTCCAGATCGACTTCGATAAGCTGGAGGCGGCCCTGAATGAAAAAACAAAAGCGCTGATCGTAAACTCTCCGAACAATCCGTCCGGCGTTGTCTTCAGCACGGCTTCCATCGTGCGTCTGGCAGAACTCCTCAATAAGAAAGAGGAAGAGTACGGCCATCCGATCTATCTGATCGCCGACGAACCGTATCGCGAGCTCGTCTACGATGCAAGCGTGGAGGTTCCGTACCTCACCAAATATTACAAGAACACGCTGGTATGCTACTCCTACAGCAAATCCCTGTCTATGCCGGGTGAGCGTATCGGTTATATCCTCGTTCCGAATGAGGTGGAGAACGCGAAGGATGTCTACGCGGCTGTTGCCGGTGCGGGACGCGCCCTCGGCTATGTATGCGCGCCGAGCCTCGCGCAGCATGTGATCGAGCAGTGCGCGGGAATGGTCTCCGATCTGGAAGTATACAAGACCAATCGCGATCTGCTGTACGATAATCTGACGGCATACGGCTACACCTGTGTTCATCCGGACGGCGCTTTCTATCTCTTTGTCAAAGCACTGGAGGACGATGCCAATGCTTTCTGCGAGAAGGCAAAAGAGCAGGAACTGCTTCTCGTGCCCGCAGACAGCTTCGGCACACCGGGCTATGTGCGCCTCGCGTATTGCGTCACAACAGAGCAGATCAAAAACAGTCTGCCCGCATTTAAGAAGCTGGCAGAGAGCTACGGGAAATAATTGGCAGTTTAAAGTTGTCTAATTTGTACGCAAAATTGTCAAGCAAAAAAAGTGCACAAATCGTCGTTTTGGCGTAACAGAAACGTAACAAAATTCCGAAATTCCTTTCGAAAGTTATCCACATGAAGGAATGCCCATTTCAAGCGGTTTTTCGAGTTATCCACGAAGTTATGCACATTATAAACATGGATTTGCGGCATTTAACTACGTTACATAAGAAAAACCGGCGAACGGACGTTTTGTTGAGAACTTCCAAACCGTCGGTTTTTTGATGGAAAATGGGCAAAACGGCTTGACAAGATCATAGTTTCATAATGGAAAAAGGAATCTATGAATTGACAGCGCACAAGAAGAGAAGTCTGACAACTGTGAATGTTGTTTTTGATGAACGATATATATCAACAGGATGAAATTTATACATGAATGCGAAAAAGGAACCTAAGAATTGGGTGCGGCCGATCGTGATTTCGGCGGTTATTCTGACCATGGGATTCGTTTCTGGAATCGGCGCGAGAGAAGCGGAAGCGTATACACCGCCCAAGCCGACCGCTACGGTGACACCGACACCGACGCCCACACCGACGCCCACGCCAACTCCCAAGCCAAACTCTACCACAAACTCCACCACAAACTCTACCACAA
>JAXJTA010000336.1:0-2662 GCA_036309825.1 Eubacterium sp.
CAGAAGGAGGAGGACAAGAAGAAATACGGATACAAACCCTTCGATCTCCGCAAGTCCTTCGGCCTCGATCATCGGCGCATCCAAACGAAACAGCATATAGATGACCCACTTTATCACGTTCCACGCGCCAAAGGCCATAACGCCCTTGCCGCTCACGATCAGCCGGTCCCTGTATTTTCTTAACTTCCTCTCGTCCGGATCTCCGACGCGAGGCAATAACGCAGAAACTTCCGCCATACTCCCGCTTACGCTCCCAGTTTCTTCAGGAAGGCAAAGAGAGCAGCCTCATTCGCCTCGGTCCGTTTCGTCTTCGGATTCTTCAGGCTCAGAGTAGCCTCGACTTCCGCTGCCGGAATCTCATTTTTCATCGCCTCAAAGCACTTCGCGTCATTGCCTGTAATGCTGCAGACAACGAGAGCGATCTTCTTGCCGTTCAGGTTGTGCGCCTTGAAGAAGGTGCGAAGCGGCGGCGCGAAGGTAGCCGCCCACAGCGGTGTGGCGAAGATGACGCGGTCATAATCAGCCGTGCTGACGTTCGTCGGATAGATCTCCGGCGCGTCTTTATGAAGCGCGCTTCTGCCGCCGTCCAGATACTTTGCCGGACCGTGGTTCGCGTACGGCTTTACCGGTACCAGCTCACAGAGATCCGCGTCGATCTTCTCCTTGATGCGCTCCGCCGCATACTTCGTGTTGCCGTCCATGGAATAGTAAACGATCAGTGTCTTCATAACCAATTTCCCTCCCTGCTTATCTTTCTTTATTTTCGTTATCAGCGGCTTTCCGCCGCAGTCTTATCTGTGAACCCGGTTCCCACCCGTAGATCCGGCTCTTATCTGTAGATCCGGCTTTCATCCGGAAATCCGGCTCTTATCCATGAATCTGAGGAATGCATCGCGATTGTTCTTGTAGTCCTCCAGCCCGAGCTCGTAGAGCTTGTAGTTTGCGTCCGCGTCCATTGCGAAGGTGTTCATCGCGAGGTTTTTGCTCGGGGCAAAAACGAAGTTTTTCCCCTCTTTCTGCAGATCAAAGACGTGACGGAAATGCTCCATATACGTGATGTGCCGGTTGTTCAGCATTTCCACGATCTTCGGATATTTCCGGCAGGCGATCGAGTAGAAAAGCTTCATCTTCTCCGGCGATTTGGAATAATCCGCCGGCTTCGAAAGGATCGTTACGACGCGGTCGCACCCCTTCGAAAGCGCGCGGTCGACCGGGATCGGATCGGACATGCCGCCGTCATAATACGGGATCCCGTTCACGATCCTCGGTTTGCAGGCTGCGGGAAGCGCGCAGGAAGCCTTGATCTCCTGGTAATTGTCCTGCTCCATCGCCTTGCCGTCGAAGTAGGCAGGCTCACCCGTGATCGCATTCGTCGCGACGACCTCATACTCCGCCGGATTTGCCTGCACCTTCGGATAGTCGAGAAAATCTCCGCCGTAGGAGTTGGTCAGATCCGAATAAATATATTCCAGCCCGAAGAGGTCGCCCGTCTTCAGAAAGCTCTTCAGGCCGAAGTAGCCCGGCTCATGAATATGATCTGTATAGAAGCGGAGGTTTCTGCCCTTCTGCCCCGCCAGATAAGAAGCTGCGTTGGCGCTTCCGGCCGAAGCTCCGTTCACATAGTCAAAAGTAATTCCGTCATCAAGGAAGGCATCGAGAATAGCCGCGCCATAGGCGCATTTCATTCCGCCGCCCTCTACCGTAAGTCCGATTTTCAAATGCGTTTCTTCCCTTCCTGTTTGTTCGATTATACTCCGCAATATCGCCGTTTTTTCGCTAATATCGCTTATAAAAACAGTTTATCACGCTAAAGGATTTAAGGCAATTTGCGGATACGGCACGATCGGTGTCTGCTCATCCTCGTGCGTGCCGATGATCTTCTCCATCCAGATCATGTCGTACCAGCGGCCGAATTTATAGCCGCATTTATGGAAGGTTCCGATCAGCTCATATCCCATGTGTCCATGAAACTCCGCGCTGTTCATCGACAGATATTCATCCGCCTCGCCGCCGACCGGCGTTCCGATGCAGGCATACAGATTGAGGATTCCCATCCGTTTCAACGCGTCCTCCATCGCTTCGTAGATCTTTCTTCCGAGTCCCAGCTTTTCCGCCGTGTGATCGAGATAGACTGTCATCTCACAGGACCAGTCATAGGCGGCTCTTCCCACAAAAGCACCCGCATAGGCGTATCCCATCACGCAGCCGTCCTTTTCAATGACAAGGTAAGGATATTTCTCCATCGTCCTCCGCATGCGTCCCGTGAATTCTTCAAGAGACGGTGTCTCATACTCGAAGGTGATCGCGGTGTGCAGGCAGTAATAGCTGTAGATCTCCAGGATCCGCGGTGCATCATCCAATGTTGCGTTTCGAACTGTAACCATACGTTTACCTTCCTTCCATGCCCGACAGGCGGGCAACTTTTTTGCCAAACAGGGCATTGTATGCCGCGATTACACGGCCCACGCAGATCATGGCCGCGATCGTTCCGATGCCGATTCCGACCGGCCGGCCCGCTGCGACAAGACCGATCACAAGCGTCGCGCAGACACAGATCACGTCGACCATGTTTTTACAAAAACCGGGTTTCTTATGAATGCGGTCACTGAGGGCCTGAACGATTCCGTCTCCCGGGTTCGGCACCAGCCGCGCGTTCATCGAG
>JAXJTA010000337.1:0-8004 GCA_036309825.1 Eubacterium sp.
AAAGCCGATCAGGATACCGAGGATGATCGGATTGGTAACAATGCCGATCAGTGTCTTCTTCAGACGCTTCCTGTCAAGACCAGTGTTCTGCGGGCTCATGAGGGAGAGGATCACGACGGCTGCAACGTTGTAAAGCGGAACGGACCCGATCATCATCAGAGATCCGGTCGAGGCGGTCCCGTAGATATTCTGGATATATGCCATGCCGAGGAGAGACGAACTGCTCCGGTAGGAGGCCTGAACAAATTCGCCGCGGATCGTGCGGTCCTTCAGGAAACGGGATATGAAATACGCGATCGCGATGCTGGCTGCCGTTGCAAGAAAGCAGTAGAGCACGAAGGAGGTATCCCAGACTTCAAAGAAGTCGACCAGATGGAGCTGCTCAAACAGGTTAATGGGAAGAGCAACTTTGAATACGAAGGTGTTCATTTTGGAAGCAAACGCGTCATCGATGATTCCGGCCTTCTTGAGAAGGGCACCGAGCATCATGCAGAAGAAGACCGGCAGTGTCGCGTTAAGACTGAAGATCAGATTACTCATAAAAATACTCCGTTTAGATTAGAAAAATTAATGTTTATTATAACATAGTTCTTTCCGCGCGGAATTTCAATCGCGGAACGTCCATCCGTTGAGAATACGACTGCCGGACAGGGCGGCAACACATTTCGATGCAAAAACAGCTTTGATGTCCGGACACGGGATAACTTTTGAAACGCATGCGCTCTTTTGGACCGTCTGCGGAATTGCAAGGAAAACAGAAACACCGGCGTACATGAACAGATAACACAATGGGTATGCGTTGGCGATTGTATTTTTTGTAGAACCTGCCGAATAAATATAAAATTTCTCTATACTTTATTATCAAAAAAAATTATAATAGAAGCAGATTGTATACATGAAAGGAGGGACAGAGATGGCATTATACACTTTCAAGGGCGGTGATCATCCGTTCGAAGGCAAGGAACTCTCTGCGGAGAAGCCGGTCGTAGAACTTAAGCCCGGAAAAGAATTAGTCTATCTGCTGTCGCAGCACATCGGCGCTCCGGCGAAAGCAATTGTAGCGAAGGGCGACCGTGTTCTTGTCGGTCAGAAAATCGCAGAGGCCGGCGGATTTGTATCCGCTCCGATCCACGCCTCGGTTTCGGGAACCGTTAAGAATATCGAGAAACGCCGCAATGCAACCGGAGGTTATGTGGATGCGATCATCGTCGAGAACGATGAACAGTATGAAACCGTGGAGTATCAGACTGTCGAAGACGTAACGAGTCTTACCAGGGAGGAGATCATCGCGAAGATCCGCGAAGCCGGCGTTGTCGGCATGGGCGGCGCGGGTTTCCCGACATCTGTAAAGCTTTCTCCGAAGGATCCGTCCAAGGTCGATTATATCCTGGTAAACGGATCGGAGTGTGAGCCTTATCTGACCAGCGATTATCGCTGTATGCTGGATCACCCGGAGATGATCGTCGGCGGACTGAAGATCATCCTTCAGCTCTTCGAGAGCAGCTGCAAAGGTGTGATCTGCATTGAGAACAACAAGCCGAAGGCAATTGAGGTCATGAAGAAAGCGGTTCAGGGTGAGCCGAATATCTCTGTTGCCGTTGTAAAAACGAAATATCCGGAAGGCGCCGAGCGCTGCCTGATCAACGCGATCACGGGCCGCGAGGTCAATTCCAAGATGCTTCCTGCCGATGCCGGCTGCGTAGTGGATAACGTAGGTACCGTCATGGCGGTATACGACGCGGTCAAGAACGGTATTCCGTGCATGAAGAGAGTCTTCACCGTCTCCGGTGACGCTCCGGTCGATCCGAAGAACTTCGTAGTTCCGACCGGTATGTCCTACGCAGAGATCGTAGAAGCGGAGGGCGGCTTCAAGGCACAGCCGGAGAAGATCATTTCCGGCGGACCGATGATGGGATTCGCGCTGTATGATCTCGACATTCCGGTTACAAAAACCTCCGGTGCTCTTACCTGCTTCCTTCAGGATCAGGTTTCCAGAGCGGAAGAGTCTGCCTGCATCAACTGCGGACGCTGTGTACACGGCTGTCCTGCCCGTCTGATGCCGTGCAAGCTTTCGGATTACGCGGAGCACGGCGATGCTGCAGAGTTCGAAGCCAACTTCGGTCTCGAGTGTGTAAACTGCGGTTCATGCAGCTACCAGTGTCCTGCAAAGCGTCCGCTTGCGGCCAACATCAACGCGATGCGTCAGAAGGTTCTGGCTGACAAGAGAAAGAAATAACGGGAGGAGTAAGAAATGAGTGACAAATATCGTGTTTCTGTCTCTCCTCACGTAAGAGACAGCATCACTACATCCCGCATCATGCTCTACGTAGTCATCGCACTGCTTCCGGCGTGTATTGCAGGTATTGTAAACTTCGGTCTGCACGCACTGCTGATTCTGATCTTATCGACAGCTTCCGCGGTTGCGACAGAATATTGCTATGAAAAACTTCTGAAGAAGAAAGTTACGGTCAACGATCTCAGCGCCGTTGTTACCGGTCTTCTGATCGGTATGAACATGCCGTCCCAGATCAACTGGTGGATTCCGGTGGTCGGCTCCGTTTTTGCCATTATCGTTGTAAAACAGCTGTATGGCGGTCTCGGACAGAACTTCATGAACCCGGCTCTGGGCGCGAGATGCTTCCTGCTGATCGCTTTCTCCAGCCAGATGACGACCTACGCGGCAAAAGGCGGCTTCACAAGTCTGGTGACCAATGTTGCCGCAACCACAGATGCCCTTTCCGGAGCAACCCCGCTGGCTTACCTGAAGCTCGGTGAGCACTTCGATCTGGGCGCTCTGTTCCTCGGTAATGTAGAAGGTGTTATCGGTGAGACATCCGCTCTGGCACTGCTGATCGGCGCAGCCTTCCTTCTGATCATGAAGGTGATCGAGTGGAAGATCCCGGTAATCTACCTGGGCAGCTTCGCGATCCTCGTTCTGATTACGGCAGCGGTTCGCGGCTATTCCGATCCGTTCGTATTTATGCTTGAGGAGCTCTGTGCCGGCGGTATCATGCTCGGTGCATGGTTCATGGCAACGGATTATGTAACAAGCCCGATCACACCGAACGGCAAGATCGTCTTCGGTCTGATCCTCGGACTTCTCACATGGTTGTTCCGTATGGTCGGCAATTCCGCAGAGGGTGTATCCTATGCGATCATCCTGTCCAACTGCCTGACCCCGATGATCGAGCACTTTACACGTCCGAGAGCCTTCGGTATTCCGAAAGAAAAGAAAGAGAAGAAGGAGGCGAAGCAGGCATGAGTAAGAAACAGACATCGCTCGTACACGATACGATCATTATTACTGTGATCACACTTGCTGCAGGCATCCTTCTCGGTCTGGTCCATGGCATCACAGCGGGACCGATAGCCGCACAGCAGGCCGCTACCAAGGCTGCCAGCCAGAAAGCCGTTTTTGCGGATGCGGAGTCCTTTGAAGCCGTAGCTGACTGGGATGCCGATTCCTTCGCGCAGAATCTTCTCGATGCCGGCCTTGATCAGACAACGGTCAACGGCGTGGATATCGCAAAGGACGGCTCCGGCAATACACTCGGCTATGTCGTCGATGCATCCAATAACGAGGGATACGGCGGTGAGGTCGAAGTTATGGTAGGCGTAGCCATCGCGGAAGACGGCACCTATACCGTAAATGGAATCTCCTTCCTTACCCTTTCGGAGACAGCCGGCATGGGAATGAAAGCTGCCGATCCGACATTCAAGGATCAGTTCAACGGCCTCGCAACCGGAGATACAAAGCAGATTGAGTACACCAAGACAGGCAAATCCGCCGACAATCAGATCGACGCGATCAGCGGCGCGACCGTCACGACCAATGCGGTAACAAAGGCTGTCAACGGTGCCCTTAAGGCAGCAGAATATCTGGAGGGCAGTGCATCATGAAATTAAAGAAAGATTCAGTTATTGAGAGAATATGGAACGGCATTTTCGTCGAGAACCCGGTATTCGTCCTGGTACTCGGAACCTGCCCGACCCTGGCAACCACAACATCCGCTATCAATGCGATCGGCATGGGACTTTCCACGACCGTTATTCTGGCACTTGCAAACCTGATCATTTCCGCACTCAGAAAAGTTATTCCGGACCGCATGCGTATGCCTGCCTACATCGTAGTCATCGCATCCTTCGTAACGATGGTCGACTTCCTGATGGCGGGCTTCAAACCGGATCTTTACGCGTCCCTCGGAATTTACATTCCGCTGATCGTTGTAAACTGTATCATCATGGGCCGTGCCGAAGCTTACGCAGGTAAGATGCCGATGATCCCGTCCTTCTTCGACGGTCTCGGCATGGGCATCGGTTTCACGATCGCCATTTTCTTCATCGCTTCGATCCGTGAGATCGTCGGTGCAGGTACCTGGTTCGACATGAGCATCATGCCGGCTGGCTACGTTCCGGTCAACATTTTCGTTCTGGCACCGGGCGCATTCCTTGTTTATGCGTTCCTGGTAGCTGTCATGAACAAGCTGAAGATCGGTGCAGGCAGAAGACCGAAATCCGAGTGGGATCCGACCGTCAAGGTATGCGGCGAGTGCTTCAGCTGCATGAAGATCGGTATGTGCGACAAGAAACCGGAAGAGTGCGAGGAGACTCCCGCTCAGACGATTGCAAAAACAAAAGGCACCGTTGCGGAAGCCATTGCGAAACCGGCGGAAGCGGCAAAAACAGAGGAAGGAAAGGAGGCATAATCGATGGCTATTATTTTACTTGCGGTATCAGCATGTCTGATCAATAACGTCGTATTAAACCAGTTCCTTGGAATCTGTTCCTTCCTCGGAGTATCCAAGAAATCCGACACCGCTGTCGGCATGGGCGGAGCGCTTACCTTCGTACTGACGCTCGCTTCCCTTGTCTGCGGTATCCTGTACAAGTTCCTTCTTCAGCCGTTCGGCCTGGATTATCTGAAAACGATCGTTTTCATCCTGGTCGTTGCGGCGCTCGTACAGTTCGTTGAAATGTTCCTGAAAAAATTTGCGAAATCCCTTTATGATGCTCTGGGAATCTACCTTCCGCTGATCACCACCAACTGCGCCGTACTCGGTGTAGCGCTGATCAATGTACAGAAGAATTATGATATCCTGACAGGTACTATTTACGGATTTGCAACGGCAATGGGTTACATGATCGCGATCATTATTCTTGCTTATATTCGTGAGAAAATGGTCTACAACGATGTACCGAAATCCTTCCGGGGATTCCCGATCGTCATGGTTACATCGGCGCTTATGTCCATTGCGTTCTTCGGATTTTCAGCTCTGAAGTAAGAGAACAGCAAGGAGGAAACTATGGTTGAAATTTTAGCAGCGACACTGATGGTAGGCGGAGTCGGACTCTTCGTAGGAGTTTTCCTCAGCATTGCCAGTAAAGCATTTGCAGTGCCGGTCGATGAAAAGGAAGAAGCGATCAAGGAAGCTCTTCCGGGCGCTAACTGCGGCGGCTGCGGCTACTCCGGCTGCGGAGCCCTTGCAGGCGCTATTGTAAGAGGCGAAGCTCCGGTCAATGCCTGCGTAGTAGGACAGAAACCGGTTGCCGACGCGATCGCCGAGATCATGGGAACCACAGCAGGCGATGCCGAGCGCAAAGTAGCGTTCGTTCGCTGTGCCGGTGACTGTGAAAGAACAACGGAAAAATATGAGTACAGCGGTCCGAAGACCTGCAAAAATGCCAAATTCGCTCCGTCCGGCGGCCCGAAATCCTGTACATACGGATGTACCGGTTTCGGTGACTGCGTAAATGCCTGCGAATTCGGCGCTCTTTCCATCGTAAAGGGCGTAGCGCATGTCGACGAATCGATCTGCGTAGACTGTAAGAAGTGCATGGCTGCCTGCCCGAAGGGCCTCATTATCGAGATCCCGGCAGGACGCGTATCGCACATCAGCTGCGTAAATCCGGAAAAGGGCAAACCGGTTATGCAGAACTGCAAGATCGGATGTATCTCCTGTCAGAAGTGCGTACGCACCTGTACACAGGGAGCGATCACCATGCAGGGCGGATTCCCGGTTATCGATTACGCCAAATGTACAGACTGCGGTGCCTGCAAAGAAGGCTGCCCGCGTAAGTGCATTCTGTAACCGGCAGACAAATTCATACGAACTATTAAGAGGACCGGGCGGAAGCGCCCGGTCCTCTTTGCGTGGCACCGGGATGTCTATATATGGCACTGCGTTGTCAGTGCATGCATGTGCGTTTGTGTGTGTGCCGTCTTGATGAGAAATATCGCGTGAAGAAGCACCTGCGGAGAACAGGAACGCATAAGTGGAATCGGCTGTGAAGGGTCTCTGTAAGGACGACTTCGAACGAACCTTAGCGGGTCTTGCCGGATTTCATGCCGGATGCGGGATGACGTAGATCGCGAGGACTGTTTGACGAAGCACGAAGTGCTGAGGAGTTCCGCAGCGACATAACCGGGCATGAAGGACGGCTTAGACCCGCTTGGTTTCGGGAGATTGGAGTCCGACGGAGATCTTCACAGCCGATGTACACCTCGTACCATCCTCGGTGTAGCCGGGACTTTGCGTTACGTGTCCGGCTGTGGTAAAATAACTTTATTACTACAAGCGTCGGAAGACCGGCATCCCCCGCCTTCCGAACGCACCCGAGGAAAGATCTGCTTATGAAAACCAGGATAGACAGGACCGCCTCCCGCACGGGCGGCTTTATAGGAAAAAGCGATGTGTGTCTGATTGCCGCCATCGCTGTTTTTTCCGCCTTCATGCTGTTCTTCTACCTGTATTCGGCGGCACATGTAAAGCGCCCGATGCTGAATATTACTGTGGAAAATCAGGAATATGGCACATATGATCTGGCGGAAGACCGGGTGATCGAGATCAACGATACAAACATCTGTGAGATCGCGGGGGGACAGGTGCGGATGCTGTCGGCGGACTGCCCGGATCAGATCTGCATAAAGTCAAAAGCAATTGACAGGAACGGCGGAAGTATCGTCTGTCTGCCGAACCGTGTTGTCCTCAGGATCATCGATGCCGCTGAGAGCAACGCGCCCGATTCGATTGCCGGATAATGAATGTCAGGATTCTATGAGTAGAGAAATGGATTACGATACGAATTACGATATGGACAGAAGCAGAAAAAACACCGGATCGAGAAGAAACGACGGAGATGATAAGGCGAGGCGCATCGCGCTTCTGGGACTTTATACGGCACTGGCTATTTTGATGGGGTATGTCGAAGCACTGATCCCCTTCAGCTTTGGCATTCCGGGCATGAAACTCGGACTCTGCAATGTGGTCATTGTATTTGTACTGTATCGTACCGGCTGGAAGGAAGCGGTGCTGATCTCTGCGATCCGTGTCTGCGTGATCGGTTTTCTGTTCGGCAATCTGTTCAGCATCGCCTATGGCATGACTGGAACGATGTTCAGTATTCTGGTCATGACAAGTCTCAAGAGGTCAAAGCAATTTCATGTGATTGGCGTCAGCGCCGCCGGCGGTACAGCGCACAATATCGGACAGATCCTGATCGCTTTTCTGGTGACACCGACGCTGCCGCTTCTCTGGTACATTCCTGTTCTGATGCTTGCCGGCCTGGTGACCGGCGTACTGATCGGAATCGCGGCTGAACTGGTGATGCGAAGACTCCCGCAGCATGGATAGATGAGGATGACGATGATAAGAAATCGGAAAACAGAAAGAAAACAGAATCCGGAAGGAAAAGTAAAAAGCCGGAAGCGTTTCGTGAATAAGCGGCTTCTGTGTATCCTTTTCAGCATGCTCCTTGTAATCAATTGCAGTTTGCTGAGCGGATGCGGCGGATCCGGCACGGGAACGGCAGGAAGCGGTTCTGCGGCCGCGGGAAAAACAGCCTCCGGAACAGAAGCTTCCGGCACGTCGCACATGACGACCGGCGCGGAGAAGGGAAGCGACGGGAACGGTACGTTTTTCCGGGAATCGGGGACCTATTTTAACACCGTCATCGATATCAAGATCTATGGCGATGACGCGGAGGCGGCGCTGGACGGCTGTTTCG
>JAXJTA010000338.1:0-2384 GCA_036309825.1 Eubacterium sp.
CTTATGCCCCTTCCCGTTCCAGGCTTCCGTCAGGCGGGCAAAGGTCTCTTCGCCTTCTCCTTCCATAACGCCCGTTACTTCCGGATTCTCCCGCAAAAACTCCTCCGCGTCAAAGCTGACCTCCGGACCGCCGACCCAGATGGCCGTTTCCGGGCAGATCAGATGATACTCTCTGATCAGGTCGGTGATATAGCCGATATTCCAGATATAACAGGAAAAAGCAAGCACATCCGGCCTTCTCTGATACAGATCCGCCAGAATGTGCTCCCTTTGCATGTTGATCGTATATTCCGCGATCGCAATGTCGCCGGGGCAGACGGAAAAACGTTCCGCATACGCCTTCAGCAGCATGACCGCAGGATTGGAATGAATATATTTCGCGTTGACCGCCGCCAGAAGGATCCTCTTCGGCGCAGCCTCAAGAGTCCCGGCCCCGGTGATGATAACACGGCTGCCGGGATTCAGTTTTTTCTCATACAGATCGTCATCGTCCGCAAGGACCGTTCTCTCCATACCGTCCGGATCGTCCAGAAGAACGCGCACCTTCACCTTCTCGCCTTCCGGAAGCTCTTCACAGCCGTAATCGGCTTCATTGATCCGCAGGATCGTATAGATCGTCATACAATTACCTCACTCAGGTGATCGATTGCAGATATTTCTCCGCCTGTCCGATAACCTTCTCAAGATTCCGGACATCCTGATCGATATCACCTGTTTCCAGAGAATGATTCGCGCCGTCAACGAGCGAGACCGGCACGTTCCTGTGCCGGCATCCCTCCAGGATGCTCTCGGTTTCCGCCCACGCGTCCTTTGTCCCGTGAAAAACGATACCGCTTTCATCACGCATGAAGCCGAAGGTCTGCTCGATCGGTGTGAAATAGATGTGGTGCGCCTCCACGCAGTGCCGGTCTTCATAAGCTGCCGCTACCGTTGTGCCGATGCTCTTGGAAATGAAGAGAACATCATCCGGTTCCGACCAGTCCACATTATACAGCGCCTGTTCCGCCTTGTCCCAGGCACGCATAAATACCTTGTACCTCTTCTCCATGTCATCGCGAATTCCGTCAAGCGGTCCGAAGTCTCCGTAATTCAACGTGAGAACGGTATAGCCGGCCTGTTCCGCCAGCTTCCTCGTATAATACAGGAGCGGTTTGTCAGCATGGTAACCGATCCCGGGAAAAACAACAGCAAGCTTCATAACGTTCCCCTTTCCACTCCCTCTCACGCGAAACAAACAGAAAGGGAGCTGTGCACATAAATGCAACAACTCCCCTAGTATACTACTCTTTCATTTACAATTAAAAGAGTTTTTCTCTTTTTTCCTTTTCTTCCGTGATCGACTGGGACAGATTCTCATCCACTTCCGCTTTTCCGCCGCGAAGCACGAGGTTTACGATGATACCCAGAATCAGAGAAGTCGCAATGCTGGTGATCTGAACTGCCTTGAAATCCAGTACAAGTCCGCCGATGCCCAGAACAAGGATCGTGCTGACTACGAACAGATTCTTGTTGTCGGACAGGTCAACGACCTGCAGCATACGCAGACCGCTGACGGCAATGAAGCCGTACAGTGCGATACAGATACCACCGACTACGCAGACCGGGATCGTATTTACAAAAGCAACGACCGGTGACAGGAACGACGCGATCATGCAGAGGATCGCAGTCAGAATGATCGTGGATACGGAAGCATCGCCTGTGATGGCCACGCAGCCGATCGCCTCACCATAGGTCGTATTCGGGCAGCCGCCAAAGAAGGAGCCGAGAATGGAGCCGAGGCCGTCACCCATCAGCGTATGATCAAGACCCGGATCATGGATCAGGTTTTTGCCGATAACGGAACTCAGATTCTCATGATCGGCAATATGCTCGGCAAAAACTACAAGAGCGACCGGTGCGAAAAGCAGTCCGACCTGCGCCACGCCTGCCGCGCCGCCGAGCGCGTCCGTTCCGTGCTGGAACAGACCCAGGAAGGTGAACTGCGGTACGCTGAAGAAGCTGTTGATCGTAATGACCTTGAAATTGTCGACAAGTGCTGTGAAATCGATGATCTTCAGGTAGTCAATACCTGTCGCGAAACCGATCGCGGTAAAGATCGTAGCAACAGCATAACCTGCGAGGATACCGATGATGAACGGAATCATCTTCAAGGACTGATTGCCCTTTACCGAAACGATGACCGTTACCAGGAAAGCAATGAGGCCAACGAGGATCGCAACCAGATTGTAATCGCCGACTGCCGTATTGTTCAGGTTGTTGATCGCGGATCCGCAAAGGCTCAGTCCGATCAGGGAAACCGTCGGTCCAATGATGACCGGAGGCATCAGACGATCGACCCACTTCGTACCGGCGAAATGGATGATGATTGCAAGAATGACATATAC
>JAXJTA010000339.1:0-2264 GCA_036309825.1 Eubacterium sp.
CCGCAGGATAGCTGCCGCGCCGGCGATTTCGATGGAAGACGGATCCGTTTCAGGTTCCGATTCCAGTTCATAGCCGTCCGCGAGCGGTACCTCCGAACCGCAGGTGATATTGACAGTCTTTTTGGAATCGATCGTCGCTACCACCTTGACCGAGGAAATATTGAGCTTGAGTTTCTGCGACTGCATCTCCTCGGACGTAATCTCCTCATTGTCATTGTTATATAAAACGATAGCCGGATAAGAATTGATATTTCTTTCCGAATCCGTTATATCCACTTCTACGGCCGCCCGGGCCACCTGCTTTAAATAAGACTGCGGGCCGTTAATGATAACCTGATTCTGCTCCGCAGATGTCTCATGCAGGATATATCCCTCCGCGGGCGATCCTGTTGTAAGGACCTCGATCGGCAGAGATTTCGTTTCCATCGGCTCAATCCTCAGCTGGACAAAGCCGATACTGCCGGTAATACTCTCGATGCTGTTGGCATACTTGTCGGTCGTAAGGGAAATCCGGACAGCACCGTCTTCCTCGACCTGGCGCAGGTCCGCCGTCGCGATGACATTTTTCGCCTCGAGTTTGTCAATAACAGAGCGCTTGGCGCGGATCGTCACTGTAGGGATCACATCCGAGTCATCCAGGATCGTATAGACATCTCCGTGTTTTTCAATTGCTTCCTCGTGCGTGATCTGCACACTCACGTTGCTGACCGTCATGCGCATCGTGGGATCACTGAAATAATTGATGATGTACCATGCCAGCAGCGCCAGTATTACAGAGGCAATCTTCAGGCGCAGATTCGGATCCAGGCGCTTAAAACGTTTACTCATTCGCGCCTCCTTCCTCTGCTGCATCTACA
Source organism: Eubacterium sp. (assembly GCA_036309825.1). Classification (GTDB taxonomy): domain Bacteria; phylum Bacillota; class Clostridia; order Lachnospirales; family Lachnospiraceae; genus Bilifractor. The sequence continues at coordinate 858 of JAXJTA010000339.1, forward strand.
GCTTCTTCATTTTTATTATCATTTTGATCCTCCGGCAGAGCATCGGCAGTCTTTGTCCGGCGAAGGGCATATCTGCCGATTCCGGAAATGCTGCCAAGTGGCGAGCGGGAGGTGTTCTTTGCCGCCTCTTCCTGGGAGAGCTTGTTCTGCAGACGTATCAGCTCGCCGCGCAGTTCCTCGGGCGTAACATTGCTCCACAGAGTCCCCTTATAAGAGTAACTCAGATGTCCCGTTTCTTCCGATACGATCAGGGTAAGCGCATCGGTTTCTTCCGAGATACCTACAGCTGCGCGATGTCTTGTTCCCAGGTTTTTATCCAGCTGGGATGATGTGATCGGAAGATAGCTGGTTGCGGACACAATGCGGTTTCCGCGAATAATGACCGCTCCGTCATGGAGCGGTGTGTTTTTTTCAAAAATATTGATGAGCAGCTGGCTGGAGACGACTGCGTCGATCTCGATACCGGAACGCACATATTCCAGCAGCGGTGTTTTCTGTTCAATGACGATCAGAGCTCCTGTCTTTACCCTTCCCATCTCAATGCAGGCGCGGACCAGCTCATTGACAGTCCTGTCCGAAAACCGGCCTTCCTCCGTCTTGCTTGCATCCATACGGAATAATGAACTCAGGAAATCTCTGCGGCCCAGTTCCTCCATGGCATTGCGCAGCTCCGGCTGAAGTATGATCACGAGCGCGATGAGAGCATATCCCGCAACGTGCTGGAAAATCCATAGAATTGTGGTCATGTTAAAAACAGCTGCCAAAAGGGCGACCGCAATAACTACGCAGATTCCCTTCATCAGCTGCCATGCGCGTGTGTTTTTTACCCACAGCAGGATATGGTATGTCAGATATGATATAAGCAGAATTTCGACTATATCGGTCCATCGTACATCGGGTATACGAAGCCGGGATATAAATTCGCTAAGCGAAAAATTCCATGAAAAGTCCAACGATCATCATCCTTTATCATCAACGATATCATTCTTCATCAATGACATCATTCTCTATGACAGGAGGATCAAATTCGTCAAACTCATCGTCCTCCATGTCAGAACTGAAAACCATCACTTTCGGGACAGCCTTTACATAGTAATAATAGTCATCGTCCTCAAACTGGACATTTTCTACGCGCAGGTAATCCATATTGAAAATAAAGAAACGCACAACCTGTGCCAGCAGGAAGGAAACAACGATTCCCACAAAGACACCGGCGAGGTCGATCTCTGTGCCGTAGCGCATATCACCGATCAGGAGAATCACTAGCTCCAGAATGCTCCCTGCAGTGATCGCAATGGTCCAGGCGTTCTCAACAGCAAGTCTGCGGATGAAACTGACAGCGATCGCTGCTGCAAAAAGGGCTGCCATGAGTATGATCATCGACTTGTTGTTTACCATGCCGTCAAC
>JAXJTA010000340.1:0-1502 GCA_036309825.1 Eubacterium sp.
AAGCAATAATTCCCTTACTTTCCGGCTTTTTTATTGCCGGGGCGGCTAGGCACGCCTCGCCCGGCCCCGGAAAAGCAACAATTTTCTTGTTTTTCGGCTTTTTTATTGCCTCCGCGGCTCGCCCGGCCCTGAAAAAGCAATAATTCCCTTACTTTCCGGCTTTTTTATTGCCGCCGCGGCTAGGCACGCCTTGCCCGCCCCCGGAAAAGCAATAATTTCAGTAATTTCTTAATTTCACCTTAGGATCCGTCTGCCGCCGAGCGCGAACTGGGCATAGACGATCTTCTCCTTTGCGGAAAAAGCCTTCGACGCGAGGATATTCGGCAGATACTTCCTATAGATCCTCCGCGCTTTCCTCACAAAGCGGTGTCCCTCTTCCAGCCCGCCGCGATGCGCGTTCTGTACATGCTGCATCAGATGCGAGAGCGTCACATAGAAACACTTCGCGTCGAGCTTCTTATTTCTTCTGATCAGATCGGCAACGGCGTCAAGACCCGTCAGCACATCCTCCGACGGACACTTCTCATTGCGGCACATTGCTCCCGCCTCGTTGCGCAGGTACTCATAGCAGACCGAAGGAAGGGCCGCGACCTTGCGGCATTTCCCGAAAGCCTGCGCCGAAAAAACAATGTCCTCATAGACGGTGAGCTCGGGGAAGGAAAGCCCGGCGATCACCCTTCTTCGGAACAGCTTACCGCACGGTCCGGAATTCACCCGTTCTCTGGAAAGCATCCTGTTAAGGATCTGCGTGCCGGTAAAAACTCCTCTTTCCGGCGAATAGATCTGCGTCCGCACGCCGTTTTCGATATACGCGACTGCCGTTACGACCGCGTCGGCATTTTCTTTCTCCAGGGTCTCCCTCATGCTGCGGATATAATTATCGGGGATGCGGTCATCCGCATCGACAAAGGCGATATAGTCCCCCTTCGCCTGCCGCATGCCCTCGTTTCTGGCCGCGGAAACACCTTTATTCTCCTGATGGAAGACGCGGACACCGCGGATCTTTCTAGCCGCGTTGTCGCAGACATCACCGGAGTCATCCGTCGACCCGTCATCAATGATGAGGATCTCCAGATCCTTTTCTGTCTGGCGTCCTACGCACTCCAGCATCTGCATGAGTTTATCGCCCGCGTTGTATACGGGAATAATCAAAGATACCATACTTCATACCCATTTATTACTTAAAAAAACTATATTTTTCTGAACTGCGCCCATCTTCTGACTGCCAGCAGAAGGCCGAACGGAAGCGTCACGATCGTACAGAGCGGTTTATTCGTTTTTCTCAGATATCCCGGCTTCTTCCCGTAAAGAGCGAGCGCCGTCATCTGAGAAGCCGCGTACAGATTTCGCGTCCACGAATAGCCGTAACGCAGCATCTGATTGTACATTTCCGCGTAACCGACCGGGTTCTCCTTCTCGAGATGCCGGCTTCCCTTCGTCAATCCGTCTTCCCGGTATTCGCAGACGGTGACCGGGTCGACATGCCAGCGGACCTTGTAGCC
>JAXJTA010000341.1:0-6788 GCA_036309825.1 Eubacterium sp.
GATCCTCTTTCTTCCGCAGGTGAAGCGTTTCTTTGCGTGCTTCGAGCAGGGAACGGAGTTCTTCCTTACCGATCTCCGGCAGAAAGTTGAGAACGGCTTCTGCCGTTTTTCCTTCATCGATGGCGGAAACACAGGCTCCGCTCACCTGAAAGACCGGAATGCCGGAGATTCCGTACTCCGTAAGCTGTACTTCGCCCCTGTCTTCCGCGATTTTCTTCCCATCAGCCAGTACAGAAACCGATGCGGCTACTCTTGTTCCCGCCCATAGAGCCGTACTGTTTCCTTCGATCTTCAGGGGCACGAGGGCCGGACGGTACGGCTTTACGGCTATTCCGAAGCGCTCCGCGATCTTTGCCGCGTCTCCCGTGGATCCGTGAACACTCGATGCGGGGCTTCCCGACGCGACGACACAGGCGTCTGCTTCATAATGCCAGCTTTCGGTAATCACGGTAAAACCTTGTTCACTTTTTTCCACCGAGGTTACATGCTCGTTCGTTTTGATCTTTACCTTCAGCCTTTCGGCCTCCATCAGCAGCAGGTCAAGCACGGCAGAGGACTGCCCTGAGAGGGGATACATCCATCCGTCCCGCTCCTCCATTGGAATAAGTCCGATCTCCCGAAAGAAGGCAATGGCATCTTCCGCGTTGAAGCGGTCGATCACATGACGGATAAAGGAACGATCGCTTCCGTGATAGTATCGCTCCTCCAGGCGCCGATTGGTAAAATTACAGCGTCCGTTTCCGGAGGCAATGATCTTACGACCCGGTTTTTCATTTTGTTCCAGGATCGTCACGCGTACGCCGCGGCGGGCGGCGGTGATCCCCGCCATGAGGCCCGATGCTCCGCCTCCGATGATGATTACCGACTCAGCCATTTGTCCTCCTTACTTCCGGTTCAGAAGCGTACCAATCCCGCATCCACGATCTTCTGCAGACTCATCATGATTCCAAGCTTTGCGTGAGCCCAGGTAAGGCCTCCCTGGAAATATACCGCGTAGGGCGGCTTGATCGGTCCGTCTGCCGAAAGCTCGATCGAAGATCCCTGCACGAAAGCTCCGGCTGCCATAATGACATCCGAATCATACCCCGGCATCGGCCACGGTTCCGGAGTCACGTAGCTGTCTACCGGTGCCGCGGCCTGAATCCCCTGACAGAACGCAATGACGCCTTCCGGCTTTCCGAAGGTGACCGCCTGAATGATATCATGGCGGGATTCTACGCTGTCCGGTACGACTGCGAAGCCAAGTTTTTCATAGATATTGGCAGCGAAGATTGCACCCTTCAGGGCCGATGCGGTGACAGTCGGAGCAAGGAAAAAGCCCTGGAAGAAAGAGGTATTCAGTCCCAGGGTCGCGCCGACTTCTTTGCCGAGTCCGGGCGTCGTCAGACGAAAGGCCGCATTTTCCACGTATTCCTTTTTACCGACGATATAGCCGCCGATCGGAGCCAGACCGCCGCCCGGGTTCTTGATCAGAGATCCAACCATCAGATCGGCACCGACCTGTGTCGGTTCGATCCGCTCTACAAATTCGCCATAGCAGTTGTCTACCATGCAGATCACATCGGGACGGATCTCCTTGATGAAGCGGATCAGTTCGCCGATCCGTTTCACGGAAAGCGTTTTTCTCGTCTGGTATCCCTTGGAACGCTGGATCGTGACGAGTTTCGTCTTCTCATTCAGTGCTGCGCGGATCCCTTCATAATCGAACTCCCCATCCGGGAGAAGATCCACCTGACGATAGGTGATGCCGTATTCCGCCAGCGATCCTCTGGACGGACGGATACCGATGACCTCTTCCAGGGTATCGTAGGGTTTGCCGACCGGTGACAGCAGTTCGTCACCGGGTCGCAGATTGGCTGCAAGCGCAACGCCCAGAGCATGCGTTCCGCAGGCGATCAGCGGGCGGACAAGCGCATCCTCGGTCCCGAAGGTCGATGCGAAAACTTTTTCCAATGTATCGCGTCCCAGATCGTTGTAGCCGTATCCGGTCGACGGATAGAGACAGGCTTCGCTCACATGATTCTCCTGCATCGCGTGAAGGACCTTCATCTGGTTGTATTCCGCCGTCTCATCGATCAGGCGGAAGCGATTCTCCAGACTCTCCCACGTTTCCTCCCCGAAGCGAAGAACCTTTTCGCTGATTCCCATCTGTTCATACATTTTTATCATGTCTTCCGTCATATCCAGTATTACCCTTTCCTTTTGCACGCAGTCTTCCACCAAAAACCACCTGCATTTCTTCAAATATATTCTGTGTATTTATTCTGTGTATTATTCTGTATATTATTCCGCAGCCCCGGCAGCGGCTCCGGCGGCTTCAGCGGCTTCGGCAGCTTCGGCCGATTCCTCCGCGGAAAGCTTTGCTCGCCAAAGAGATACCATATAGGCAAGCATGGCATCCTCATCATGGTCAAAGTCACGCTTGTCAAGCCACACAATATGCTGTTCCCGGTTGAACCATGTCAGCTGTCTCTTCGCGAAATGCCGCGTGTCTCGTTTAATAATACGGACCGCTTCATCCAGGTCGTATTCTCCGCGAAAATACGGAAACAGTTCCTTGTATCCAAGCCCCTTCATCGATACATGCTCTTCGGTAAGGCCTGAATCCATCAATGCTTTCACTTCATCGACAAGGCCGTTCTCCACCATCCTGTCGACGCGGCGATCGATCCTGTCATAGAGAACTTCCCTGTCGTCGGTCAGTACAAAATACAGAAAGCAGTATGGTGATTCCTTCTCCTTCTGCTCTTCGTTATGGGCAGAGATGCGGCTGCCTGTTTCATGGAAAAACTCAAGCGCGCGGATCACCCGCTTCTGATTGTTCGGATGAATTTCTTCCGCGGCCTTTGGGTCGACCGCTCTCATCATTTCGTGGAGAGTCTCCGTGCCCTGCTCTTCAGCCAGCTTTTCCAGATATTCACGGTACGATGTTTTTCCCTGATCCTCCGAAAAATCAATGTCCCGAAGAACCGCCTGAATGTAGAAGCCGGTTCCTCCCGTGATGATCGGTACCTCGCCCATTGCCCAGATCTTTTCCATCGCCTGCTTCGCCATCTTCTGGAACAGAAAGACGTTAAAATCCTCCTCCGGATCGAGAACATCGATCAGATAATGGGGAATTCCCCGCATCTCCTCCGGCATGATCTTTGCCGAACCGATGTCCATCCGCCGGTAGACCTGCATGGAATCGGCAGATACGATCGAACCGCTGACTTCCTCCGCGAGGCGCAGTGAAAGTTCGGTCTTTCCGACAGCGGTAGGACCTGTCAGTACAATTACCGGTTTTTTCTTCATCTCATACACCTTTTCTTCTGCACCTTTCCCTCTGCTCTGCCGCATGCACGACCTGTTCAGACGATACTATCAGACGATGCGCCGGAACTTCTTGTCCAGCTCATACCGTGTCATCGAAACGATCGTCGGTCGTCCGTGCGGACAGTTATACGGATTTTCCAGTGTGAGAAGCTCATCGATCAGTGCTTCCGCCTCCTGCACAGACATCTTATTATTACCCTTTACGGCTGCCTTACAGGACATGGACGCAAGCATTTCCGGGATCATGGCTGGCTTGATCTCCCCCAGATCGGTGAGCTGATCCATGATCTGCACAAAAAGCTTATCGGTCGCCACACCATACAGATTAGCCGGGACCGCGGAGATCTTGTAGGATCTTCCGCCGAAGTTTTCGATCTCATAACCGAGTTCCGCAAAAACGTCTTTGTTATTTTCCAGCAGGTCGGCTTCCTGCCGGCTCAGATTGACAATGATCGCCGGATAGATCATCTGGGAATTGATCTTCTTCTCGCGGTAGTTCTTCATCATGCGCTCATAATTTACCTTCTCATGCGCGGCATGCTGATCCACGATATAAAGAGAGTCTTTATACTCAATAAGCCAGTATGTCTCGAAGATCTGGCCGATGATGCGGAACATCCTCCGTGCCTGCTCGGACATAACCTTATCCTCTGTGAGAAAACTGAGCTGTTCGGGGGAGGGAAGCTCCGCACCGTAAGAAGCCGCCTCCTCGCTCACGGTAATGTCTGCATCTTGTGCCGACGCATCTTCGTTCTCCGAGCCGCTCATGACATGCGTGCTTCTCAACGGTTCTTCACTGCGCGGTTCATCTGTAACCGGCACGTTTGTCACCGGCGACTTGGGAAGCGATGCGCTCCACGATAAGTTTTTCTCGAACGATGCGTCCGGCACATAGGTGGACGGCTTCGGCGCCGCATTTGTCCACGACGGCTGCCGTACCGGTCCCGCAAAATGCGGAGCATCCGGCCGTGGAAGATCGGTTTCCGCGATCCTTGCATTTTCCGTTCGCATCACTCTCTCAAAGGGTTCCGGGCGGTTTCCGAGCCGCGGAGGAACTTCCCTTTTTTCGGCATTTCCCGTGCGATTTTCCAGCCCTACCTCCGGGATCCGTTCGCTCCGCATCAGCGTGTTCTGGATCGCCAGACAGATCTCATGATAGATCGTTTCCTGATCGGACAGACGGATCTCCATCTTCGAAGGATGCACATTGACATCGACCTTCTCACCGTCGATCTCCAGATACATCAAGGTAAACGGGTAGCGATGCTGCATCAGAAAGCCGTGATAGGCATCCTCGATCGCCTTCGCAATGACCTTGTCCTTGACAAAACGGCCGTTGACAAAGTAATTCTCAAAGGCACGGCTGCCCCTTGCCACATTGGGCTTTCCGATGAAACCGGTGACCTTCATGAGCGGCGATTCCGCTTTGATCTCCAGCAGTTCCTTCGTAATATCGCGGCCGTAGATCTGATAGACGATATCCTTCAGGTTTCCGTTTCCGCTCGTATACAGGCGATTCTGGCCATTCATGATATACTTGAAAGAGATCTCCGGATGAGAAAGCGCAAGTTCTTCCACGAAGCTTGAGACTCTGTTTCCCTCCGCCGATGCCGACTTCAGAAACTTTGCCCTCGCCGGTACATTATAGAAGAGATTCCGGACAAGAAATGTCGTGCCTCCCGGCGCCCCGATCTCTTCGATCTCCTTTTCCACACCGCCTTCGATGCAATATCGAGTACCTGTCAGTGCCTCCGGTGTCTTGGTGATGCATTCCACCTTTGCCACCGCGGAGATACTCGAAAGTGCCTCACCTCGAAAACCGAGGGAAGCGATCTGCACGAGGTCCTCCGCTTTCCGGATCTTGCTCGTCGCGTGCCGAAGAAAGGCCTTTTGCACCTGGTCGGCCGGAATGCCCGCACCGTTATCGGTGATGCGGATGAGCGATATTCCGCCGTCGCGGATCTCGATCGTAACCGCCGTGGCCCCCGCGTCGATGGCATTCTCCGTCAGTTCCTTGACAACGGATGCCGGACGCTCGACCACCTCACCGGCGGCGATCTTATCGATTGTTGTCTTGTCTAATACTTCTATCGTTCGCATATACGAATTTCCTTACCACCTGTTCTTGACCTCACTCTGAAGATGATTCAGCATATTCAGAGCATCAAGCGGTGTCATATTCGAAATATCCAGTTCCTTCAGCTCATTAATGATCTTATTATCATCAGTCGCCGCGAAGAGCGACATCTGCTGCATGTCGACCGTATCATAATGCGCCGGCTTTACCTTTTTCTTCTTTGTCTCGGCAATATCCTTGACGGCAGCGGTAATATCCGCCTCCGAGAGCTGCTCCACCAGTTCGGAAGCCCTCTTCAGAACCGTCTCCGGTACCCCTGCCAGCCTTGCGACCTGAATGCCGTAGCTCTTGTCTGCTCCGCCCTTTACAATCTTCCGGAGAAAAACGATGCCGTCGCCTTTTTCCTTGACGGCAATACAATAATTATGCACCCCGGCAAGTTTGCCTTCGAGCTCCGTCAGTTCATGATAATGCGTCGCGAAAAGTGTCTTCGCCCCGAGCTTCTTTACGTCTGCGACGTGTTCCGTGACGGCCCATGCGATTGCCAGACCGTCGAAGGTACTCGTGCCTCTGCCGATCTCATCGAGGATCAGCAGACTGTTCGAGGTCGCGTTGCGGAGGATATTGGCCACCTCGCTCATCTCGACCATGAAGGTACTCTGGCCGCTTGCCAGGTCATCGGAAGCACCCACACGCGTGAAGATACGATCCACGATGCCGATATCCGCCGAGGCTGCAGGTACAAAGGATCCGATCTGCGCCATCAGAACGATCAGCGCTGTCTGTCTCATGTAGGTGGATTTTCCGGCCATATTCGGTCCCGTGATGATCGCCACGCGATTATCGCCTGAATCAAGGTATGTATCATTGGAGATGAAGAGATCATCGTGAAGCATCGTCTCCACAACGGGGTGACGTCCCTCACGGATGTCGATCCGTCCCTTTTTGTTGAGCTTCGGTCTTACATAACGATTTCTTCCGCCCACATACGAGAAGGAACAGAAGACATCGAGAAGCGCGACCGCTCCCGCGGTTTTCTGGATCCTTGCCACGTTTTCTCCGATCGTGCTGCGAATCCCGCTGAACAGTTCATACTCGAGAGAGGTCAGCCTGTCTTCGGCTCCCATGATCGTCTCCTCGATCTCTTTCAGACGATCGGTCGTGTAGCGCTCGGAACCGGTCAGTGTCTGCTTGCGCATATAGTAATCCGGCACCTTATCCTTGAAGGAATTAGTGACCTCAATGCAGTAACCGAAGACCCGGCTGAACTTGACTTTTAAGGTCTTGATGCCGGTCTTTTCCCTCTCCTCCTGCTCAAGGTCAGAGAGCCAGGACTTGCCGTCTCTCTGCGCGGAACGGTAGTTATCCACCATTTCGTTGTAGCCGTCCTTTATGA